>JBOGDG010000233.1:0-5615 GCA_050701655.1 Micromonosporaceae bacterium | reverse complement strand
GCGCCGTCGAGGTGGCGAAGGCTTGGGCGTCGGCCCACCGCGCCGCGCTCGGGCTCTCCGCCGCCGACGTCTCCGCGCTCGCGGTCACCCGCGACCATCCACTCCCCGGTACGTCGATCCGGGTGGTGCAGTTCGCGCAGACCTTCGGCGGCGTGGCGACCACCCGCGGCGGCCGGATGAGCCTCGCGGTGGACGGTGACGGCCGGGTCTGGTCGTACACCGGGAACACCGTACGAGGCGCCTCGCTGGACAAAGGTTGGGAGCTGTCACCGACCGCCGCGATCGGCAAGGTGGCCGACAGCCTCGCCTCCGGGGTCAAGTACTCCCCCAGCGTCACCGGCACCCGCGCCGGCTACCAGGTGATCGGCAAGGGGCCGTTCGCCGCCGACTCGTACCTGAAGAAGGCGACCTTCCCGACCGCCGGCGGAGCGGTGCCCGCGTACCGGGTGCTGTTCGTGAAGGGGCTCTGGGAGGCGTACGACACCGTCGTGGACGCCAGCAGCGGCCGGATCCTGTACCGCCGCAGCCTGACCCACCACGCCTCCGAAGGCACCGTGTTCGAGAACTACCCCGGCGCCTCCAAGGGCGGCCAGCCGGTGATCAAGTCCTTCGGCCCGAACCCGCAGTCGCCGTCCGGCTACGTGGACCCGACCGGGCTCGCCGGGCTGCCGGGGCCGACCACACTCGGCAACAACGCGAACAGCTACGCGAACTACTCCAACTTCCTGGTGCCGGCCGACACCGCCCCGCGTCCGGTCAGCGCCACCAGCCAGTTCAACTACGCGTACGCCGACAACTGGGGCCGTACCGAGGGGGCGACCGTGCCGCCGTCGTACGCCCTGGACCTGGACCCGGCGACGACCAACCTCTTCTACCACCACAACCGGATCCACGACGAGCTGTACGGGCTCGGATTCACCGAGTCCGCCGGCAACTTCCAGATCAACAACGGCGGCGAGGGCGGCAACGGCGGCGACGCGATCATCGGGCTGGTACACGCGGGCGCGGCCACCGGTGGCGCGCCGACGTACACCGGGCGGGACAACGCGTACATGCTGACGCTGCCGGACGGGCTGCCGTCCTGGAGCGGGATGTTCCTGTGGGAGCCGATCGACGACGCCTTCGAGGGCCCGTACGCCGACGGCAACTTCGACGCCTCGGTGATCGAGCACGAGTACGTACACGGCCTGTCCAACCGGTACGTCAGCGCCGAGGACGGGATGCTCGGCACACACCAGTCCGGCTCGATGGGTGAGGGCTGGAGCGACTGGTACGCGCTCAACCACCTGGACCGTACCGGGCTGGACACCAGCTCGGTGGTGGGCGCGTACGTCACCGGCAACGCCGAGCGCGGCATCCGCAGCTGGAGCTTCGACGCCGACCCGACCCAGTTCGGGGACATCGGCTTCGACCTGGTCGGCGCCGAGGTGCACTCCGACGGCTCGATCTGGACCGCGATCCTGTGGCACATGCGTAAGGCGCTGGTCGCCAAGTACGGCAGGGCCGCCGGTAGCGAGATCGCCCAGCGGATCGTCACCGACGCGATGCCGATCACGGCGCCGGACCCGTCGTTCATCGACGCCCGGGACGCGATCCTGACCGCGCTGGACTTCCGCTACCACGACCGGTCGGACTACGAGACGATCGCCGACATCGTCTACACCGGCTTCGCCAACCGCGGCCTCGGCAAGCACGCCACCACCGACGGCGGCGAGGACACCGACCCGATCCCCTCGTACGCGCACCGCGACGGCAGCCGCAACGGCACGCTCAGCGGCAAGATCGTCAACGCCTCCAACGGCAAGCCGGTGGCGAACGCCAGGATGTTCATCGGGGAGTACGAGGCCCGGGTCACCCCGCTGCGCAAGACCACCGACACCGGCAAGTTCAGCGCGGCGGTGGTGGGTGGCAAGTACTCGGTGACGATCGCGGCGCCGGGCTTCGGCTCGCGTACCTTCCGCGACGTCGCCATCACGCCGGGGAAGACCGCGGCGATGAAGTTCACGCTGGCGCCCAACCTGGCCGCCAAGGCCAACGGCGCCACCGTGGTCGCGGCCACCAACGGCGGCGCCGAGAAGCTGCTCGACGACACCGAGGCGAGCAGCTGGAAGTCCGGGATCCGCGGCAACGCGGTGATCAAGCTGGCGTCCGAGGAGGAGATCACCTCGCTGCAGGTCTCCGCGTACACCAGCTCCCGGTTCGAAGGGTTGAAGAGCTTCACGGTGCAGACCTCCACCGACGGCGAGAACTGGAAGACCTCGCTGGTGAAGGCGGACGGCTTCTCCTACGCCAAGCCCCGCCCGGTGGCGCCGGACCTGCACTACAAGACCTTCAACCTGGACAGCCCGGTACGGGCGCGGTACGTGAAGTTCTGGACCGACGCGCCGCTCGGCAACACCAAGACCCAGGTACAGACCGCCGAGCTGCAGGTCTTCTCCAGCACCGCCTCCGGCATCGACCCGCTGCCGCCGGAGCCGCCGGACGAGCCGGTCACCGAGACCGGCACCATCGAGGCCGGCAACCCGTCCACCGGTACGGTCGACGACGAGGCCACCGGCGTGACCGCCAACGATTTCAAGTCCACCTGCACCGCGCCGCCGGCCTCGCAGGGCGCCGACGGCTGGGTGACCACACTGCCGGACAGCTTCGGCGACGGCGCCCACAACGTGACCGTCTCCGGCGACACGGCCGCACCGTACGACATCGACCTGTACTTCTACGACGCCGAATGCAACCTGCTCGGCGCGGCGGCGTCCTCGGCCGCCGACGAGTCCGCGACGTTGCCCGGCGACACCAAGTACGTGCTGAGCCAGCTCTGGCTCGGCGCCGCGGTCGACATCACGGTGAAGGCCACCGACACCGCCTGAGCTAGCTGGTAACCGAGCCCGGTCGCGGTGGCTGCGACCGGGCTCGGTGTGGTTCGGTGGCCTCGACGGCGGCCGGGGTCAGTCTTCGGCGAGCACCACGATCTTGTCGGCCTGGCCGAAGGTCAGCTGCTCCGCCTTGTCCGGGTTGAGCACCACCCCGAACATCGGCGGCTGCTGCGCCTGCGCGGCGAGCCGGTAGCCGATCGCCACCTCGCCGCGGCGCCGCGCCGCCTCCACCACCGTGTAGAAGTTGACCGGCCCGCCGACCCGTACGTAGTAGTCGACGGGCTTGAGGTAGATCTCCGAGCCTTCCGGGTCGAACAGGTCGGCGAACACGTCGGCGAGCCGCCGGTTCTCCGAGATCTGGGTCATCAGCAGGCTGATCAGCTTCTCGCCGACCACGAAGTCGTCGGCCTTGGTGACCTGGGCCAGGGCGCGGTTGCGGTCGTCGGCCATCTCGCTGACCACCGAGAACCGGCCCCCGATCCGCTGCTCCATGTCCCGCAGGTGCAGCAGCGTGACCAGGTTGCGGGAGTCGGCGAGCTGCGGCTCCAAGTCGTCGCGGCAGAGCGCGATCACGTGGTTGAAGGTGGCGACGTCGAGCGCCTCCAGCACCGCCCGGTCGGAGCCGTCGGCGCCCTTCAGGTTGACCGCCGCGTTGCGCAGCCCCGGCGCCAGATTCGACAGGTGCAGCCCGGCGTCGTCCCGGTCGGTGATCAGGTGGATCTCCGAGCCCCGGGTGACGTACGCGTCGAGCTGCTGCACGATCATCGGGGCGCGCGCGTTCCAGCCCAGGATCAGGGTACGTTCCGGGGCGTTCGGCTGGCCGTGCACCGCCGTGATCGCGTGCTGGTCGATCACCGGCGGGCTCGGCGACAACACCACGGTGTCGTCGTCTTCGGAGATCGCGATCACCTGGTCGCCGGCGCGGAGCCGGGTGTGCATCGGCGGGTTGAGCCGGACCGCCCCGTCCGCGACCAGCCCCAGCACGGTCGACGTACGGTACGCGTGCAGCACGTCGCCGAAGCTCCAGCCGGTCAGCTCGGGTTGCTCCTGCATGTAGATCTCGTCGCCCTCGTACACCAGCAGCGAACTGTGCACCACCGACAGCCCGGACTGCAGGCAGGTCTGCACGATCAGCCGGGCGGTGACGTCGGCGACGTCGACCAGGTACGTCTCCTCGCCGCCGGCGAGCTTCGCGGCGGCCAGATTCTCCGAGCGGCTCACCGCGGCGACGATGTGGTACGGCTCCGGCCGCCGCTGCGGCGCGTTGGTGATCGCCAGCAGCGTCTTCACCAGGTGCGCGTCCGGGTCGGCGTCGGCGCCGGAGGGCAGCACGATGATGGAGCGGGACGCGTCCGGGTTGACCAGCTTGATGTCGTCCGGGTCGATCGGATCGCCGGTGCGGCACACCACTCTGGTGGTCTCGGTGTCGGGCAGCTTGGCCCGGATCTCATCCTCCATCTCGACCTTGTCCCGGTCGGCGAGGATCGCGATCGCGGCGCGCCGCTGGTTGGAGTTGGCCTCCGCGAGCTCCGAGATGATGGTGAACACCTGGTCGGACCAGCCCAGGATCACCGTATGGTTCTCCTCCAGCACCATGGAGCGGCCCTTGCGCAGCTCGGCGAGCTTGGCGTCCAGGCCGGTGGTGAGCACACCGATCAGGGCGCTGAAGATCAGGATGCCGCCGAAGGTGACCCCCAGGCTGAGCAGCCGGAAAACCCAGCCCGCGTCGCCGGTCACGGTGCCCGGGTCGAGCACCCGCATCAGGCTCTGCCAGGTCGCCTCGGGTACGCCCTCGTCCGTGATCTCCTTCGGCCCGGTCAACGCCATCGCGACCGCGCCGATCAGCACCATCACGAGGACGACGACGCCGAGCCAGCCGATCAGAGCCGGCGTACCCCGGGACATGGTGTTGTCGAACCAGTACCGGAACTTGCGACGAAACGTGATCTTCACGCGACCCCTCCCCCCTGACTCGACCAGTCGGGAGGCCGCAAGTTATCACGCTCCGTCAATGTCCTGCCGGTGAATACCTCGCGCTCTGCGCCGGCTCACACCGCCGATTACGGAGGGTGTCGCGGAGGTTGTGTTCTGCGGCGCAGGACACTAGCCGACCGCCGCCATGATCTCGTCGGAGACGTCGAAGTTGGCGAACACGTTCTGTACGTCGTCGCAGTCTTCGAGGGCGTCGATCAGCTTGAAGGTCTTGCGCGCGGCGTCTTCGTCGAGCGGGACCGTGACCGATGGCAGGAAGCCCTGCTCGGCGGACTCGTAGTCGATGCCGGTCTCCTGCAGCGCGGTACGCACCGGGACCAGGTCGGTCGCCTCGGACACCACCTCGAAGGACTCGTCGAGGTCGTTGACCTCCTCCGCGCCGGCGTCCAGCACGGCGGTCAGCACGTCGTCCTCGGTCAGCCCGCCGGACTTCGGGACGATCACCACGCCCTTGCGGCTGAACATGTACGACACGCTGCCGGCATCGGCGAGGGTGCCCCCGTTACGGGTGAGCGCGGTACGCACCTCGCCCGCGGCGCGGTTGCGGTTGTCGGTGAGGCACTCGATCAGGATCGCGACGCCGCTCGGGCCGTACCCCTCGTACATGATCGTCTGGTAGTCGGCGCCGCCGGCCTCCAGGCCGCCGCCGCGGCGTACCGCCCGGTCGATGTTGTCGTTGGGTACGGAGTTCTTCTTCGCCTTCTGGATCGCGTCGTACAGCGTCGGGTTGCCCGCCGGGTCGGCGCCGCC
>JBOGDG010000232.1:0-5650 GCA_050701655.1 Micromonosporaceae bacterium | reverse complement strand
GGTGAGGAGGCCGGCGACGGGGCCGCCGCTGGGGACGGGGCCGGCAAATCGGCTGTTTCGGATGCGCCAGCGGTGGTCGTGGTCGATGATGTGATGACCACTGGCGCCACCATCGCCGCGGCGTGCCGGGTACTGCGTCTGGCCGGGGTACGGGTCGATGCGGCGGCAGTGCTCGCCGCCACAGAGCGTCGACATCGCCACCCCTGGTGACGGCCCTTCGGCCACTCTTACCAGATATTTGAACTGGGGGTGACGAGAAGGCGTCGGGCGATTAGCGTCGATGGCAACCACCGTGGTGGAAGGAGGCGCAGCCGAATTTCAAGGTTGATCTCGTCCTCTACAGCAGAGCCGCGGGTGGCGAGATCGGCGAACCCCAGGGCAGGAGTTCCCTGTGACCCTCAGTAAGACCGTTGGGGGAGGTCAGGCGTGGAAATTGTCGTCAAGGGCAGGAATGTCGAAGTACCCGACCACTACCGTGAGCATGTCTCCGACAAGCTGCACAAGATCGAACGTTACGACCACAAGCTCATCCGGGTCGACGTCGAGCTGTTTCACGAGCGCAATCGCCGCCAGTCCGACTACTGCCAGCGGGTAGAGATCACGTGCGTGTCACGTGGTCCGGTGGTACGGGCCGAGGCGTGCGCCAAGGACTTCTACTCCGCGCTCGACAGCGCGGTAGGCAAGCTGGATACCAGGCTCCGTAAGGCCGCCGACCGGCGGCGGGTGCACCACGGGCGGCACACGCCGATCTCCGTGGCTGCCGCGACCGCCGCACTCGCTAATCTCGACGCGGCGAGCTCCGCCAACGGCAGCTCCGGCCCGGTGACCGCGTTCGCCGAGTCGCGCGACGAGTACGACGGCCCGGGCCGGATCGTACGGGACAAGGAGCACGTCGCCGACCCGATGACCATCGACGACGCGCTGTTCGAGATGGAGCTGGTCGGGCACGACTTCTTCCTGTTCCTGGACAAGGATTCCGGGCGCCCCAGCGTGGTGTACCGCCGCAGGGGCTACGACTACGGCGTGATCCGCCTGGCCGCCTGACCCGCCACATCGCCGGGGAGGAGCGCCGCCACCCAGCTGTCGCGGCGCTCGCCCCGCTGCGGGCAGCCGGCCCGTTCCGTGCCCTCCAGCACGAATCCGGCTTTCTCGGCGACCCGCTTCGAGGCGTGGTTACCTACGTGCGCCCGCCATTCGATCCGCGACAGGTCGAGCTGGTCGAAGCCCCATTTACAGAGCGCGCGTACGGCGGCTGACGCGTACCCCTTGCCGCGGGCCCAGGGCGAGACCAGGAATCCCACGTCGCCGATCTGCGGGTCGGCCATCAGCCGCAGGCCGAACGATCCGCAGTAGTTGTCCGCGTCGTCGTACAGCCCGCAGAGCAGGCCGGCGCCGTCGGCCCACTGGTCGGCGATGTGCCGCAGATACCACTCGGCGTCCGACCGGTGGTACGGGTCGGGCACCGTGGTCCACCTGACCGACTCCGGGTCCCGGCAACTCGCCACCATCGCGTCCAGGTCCCGCTCGGTGGGGCGACGCAGCGTGATCGGCCCGCTCGGCGCCTCCGCCCGCAGTACGGGCTGCGGCTGCCCGAACACCTTCGCCCGGCGCGCCACCAGCGAGTCGGGTCCGAAGCCGGCCGGCAGCTCGTCGGTGAGATCGGAGGGCAGCATCGAGCCCACCCAGCCCTCCACCGCGCCCGGCTGTCCGGGGTGTACCAGTCGCAGGCGCCCCTCGATCCGGAATCCGGCGCGCAGCCCCACCAGCCGCGACGCCCAGTTGCCGATCATCGCCTGCCAGATCAGCCGTTCTAGTCCGAGCGTGCCGAACGCCCACCCGGCCACCGCGCGGCTGGCCCGTACGGTGACGTCGCGGCCCCGCGCCCACGGTGCGGTCCAGTAGCCGAGCTCCCCGGTGGCGGTACGCGCGTCGATGGTGACCACGCCGTTGGAGCCGAGCAACTCGCCGGTGCCGGCGTCGAAGACCCCGAAGTTCGCCGAGGAGCCGTCCTGCCACCCCGCCGGGCTGCGCGTACCGGTGAACTCCGCGGCGTGCTCGGGCAGGTACGGGCTGGGCACCGTGGTCCACTGGTGGATCATCGGATCCTGGCAGGCGCGGTAGACGGCGTCCGCATCCGATTCGCGCCAGGGCCGGATCAACAGATCGTCTACGGAAAGTTCGACGGGCTCCATCCGCTCAGCCTGCCGCCTGGTCGCGTACCAGGAAAGCCATTTCCGGCGGTACGGGCGCCCTGGTCGCGGGTACCACCGGATCAGACTGTGCGTTACGCCCCGGCCACGTGCACACTACGGGTAATGGATCAGTGAAGGAGATCCGGTGACAGAGCGTGATGCTGCCTCCATGGAGAACCGTGGCGTCCACCGCCGGGACGGCGCTGGGAAGACCGCCACCGGCTGGCTGCGTACCACCACCCCGAAGGTACGGCTCGGGCTGGCGCGGCTGATCTGGCTGGCCGCGTTGCTGGCGGCGCTGACGCTCGGGCTGGCGGCGTTGCTGGTGGCGCTGAAGGCGAACCGGGAGAACGTGCTGGTGGCATCGGTGGTGGGCGCGGCGGAGTTTGTCGACGGACCGTTCGCGGATGTGTTCACGTTCGCCGACCGGGTGCAGCAGGCGCTGGTCAACTGGGGGCTGGCGGCGCTGGCGTACCTGATTGCCGGCGGGGTGTTGGCCAGGCTGGTACGCCCGTAGGCTTGTGTACCAGCCTTCGTACTGGCCTTCTGGTGGCCCGGCCTGACAGATCGGGTGGTTCGCCGCATACGATGGCTGGCGAAGACGTCGCAGTGGGGAGCCCTGACCCGTGTCATTTTTCGAGAAGGTTCTGCGTGCCGGCGAAGGCCGCCAGGTGCGCAGGCTCAAGAACATCGCGGACGCCGTCAGCTCGATCGAGGCCGACTACACCGACCTCACCGACGCCGAGTTGCGCGAGCTGACCGACCAGTTCAAGGAGCGGATCGAGGACGGGGCGAGTCTCGACGACCTGCTGCCCGAGGCGTTCGCCACGGCACGGGAAGCCGCCCAGCGGGTGCTCGGGCAGCGGCACTACGACGTCCAGGTGATGGGTGGCGCGGCGCTGCACTTCGGCAACATCGCCGAGATGAAGACCGGTGAGGGCAAGACCCTGACCTGTGTGCTCCCCGCGTACCTGAACGCGCTCTCCGGCGAGGGCGTACACGTGGTCACGGTCAACGACTACCTGGCCCAGCGCGACGCCGAGTGGATGGGCCAGGTGCACCGCTTCCTGGGGCTCACCGTCGGCACGATCCTCCCCAACGAGCCGTCGGCGAAGCACCGCGAGGCGTACAACTGCGACATCACTTACGGCACGAACAACGAGTTCGGCTTCGACTACCTGCGCGACAACATGACCGGATCGCAGAAGGATCTGGTGCAGCGCGGCCACAACTTCGCGATCGTCGACGAGGTCGACTCGATCCTGGTGGACGAGGCGCGTACCCCCCTGATCATCTCCGGCCCAGCGGCGCACTCGCAGCGCTGGTACGCGGAGCTGTCCCGGATCAGCGGCAAGCTGGTCGGCTTCGAGACCACCAAGCTGACCCACCGCGAGCGGCAGGACCAGGTCGCGACCATCAACAGCAAGTACGACTACGAGCTCGACTTCAGCAAGCGGACCGTGGCGGTCACCGAGCGCGGCGTACGCCGGGTCGAGGACGAGCTGGGCATCGAGAACCTGTACGACCCGGTGAACACCCACCTGGTCGGCTACCTCAACAACGCGCTGAAGGCCAAGGAGCTCTACTCCAAGGACAAGGACTACGTCGTCAACTCCGACGGCGAAGTCCTGATCGTCGACGAGTTCACCGGCCGGATGCTGCACGGGCGCCGCTACAGCGAGGGCATGCACCAGGCGATCGAGGCGAAGGAAGGCGTCCAGATCAAGCAGGAGAACCAGACGCTCGCCACGATCACCCTGCAGAACTACTTCCGGATGTACGACAAGCTCTCCGGCATGACCGGTACCGCGCAGACCGAAGCCGCGGAGTTCAACAAGGTCTACAAGGTCGGCGTGGTGTCGATCCCGACCCACCGGCCGATGGTGCGGCAGGACCACTCCGACGTGGTCTACAAGACCGAGCAGGCGAAGTTCGAAGCCGTGGTCGACGACATCGGCGAGCGGCACGAGGACGGTCAGCCGATCCTGGTCGGCACCACCAGCGTGGAGAAGAGCGAGCTGCTCGCCGCGATGCTGAAGAAGCGCGGCGTCGTCGCCGAGGTGTTGAACGCGAAGTACCACGCTCGTGAGGCCGAGATCATCGCCCAGGCCGGCCGCAAGGGATCTGTCACCGTCGCCACCAACATGGCCGGTCGAGGCACCGACATCATCCTCGGCGGCAACCCCGAGTTCCTGGCAGCGGCGGAGCTGCGCCAGCAGGGCTACTCCCAGGAAGAGGACCCGGAGGCGTACGCCGAGGTCTGGGAGGACGGGCTGAAGCGGGCCAAGGTCGCCTGCGACGAGGAGGCCGAGGAGGTCATCGACGCCGGCGGCCTGTACGTGCTGGGCACCGAGCGACACGAGTCCCGCCGTATCGACAACCAGCTGCGTGGCCGCTCCGGCCGGCAGGGCGACCCGGGCGTGTCCCGGTTCTACCTCTCGCTCGGCGATGACCTGATGCGCCGGTTCAACGCGGCCGCCGTACAGGCGGTGATGGACCGGCTGAACATCCCGGACGACGTACCGATCGAGTCGAAGCTGGTCACCCGCCAGATCAAGAGCGCGCAGACCCAGATCGAGGGTCAGAACGCCGAGATCCGCAAGGACGTCCTCAAGTACGACGACGTGATGAACAAGCAGCGCCAGGTGATCTACGCGGAGCGCGACCGGGTGCTCGACGGCGAGGACGTGCACGACCAGATCACCCACATGATCGACGACGTGATCACCGCGTACGTCACCGGCGCCACCTCCGAGGGGTACGCCGAGGACTGGGATCTCGACCAGCTGTGGGACGCGCTGGGCAAGCTCTACCCGATCTCGCTGACCGTCGAGGAGGTCGAAGAGGAAGCTGGCGGTCTGGAGGCGGTGGACTCCGAGTTCATGGTCGAACAGGTCAAGGAGGACGCGCACGCCGCGTACGACCGGCGCGAGGAGGAGCTCGGCGAGGAGACGCTGCGCGAGATGGAGCGGCAGGTGCTGCTCGAGGTGATCGACCAGAAGTGGCGCGAGCACCTCTACGAGATGGACTATCTCCGGGAAGGTGTCGGGCTGCGGGCGTACGCCCAGCGGGACCCGCTGGTCGAGTACCAGCGCGAGGGCTTCGACATGTTCGCCACGATGCTCGAGGGCATCAAGGAGGAGACCGTCCGCTTCGTCTTCAACGCGCAGGTCCAGATCGAGGCACCGCCGTCCGAAGAGGTCGAGAAGCTGCGTGCCGCGGTCTCGCGCCCGGCGCTGCTGGTCAAGGGGCTGGGCCACCGGGAGCCGGAGAAGCTGCAGTATTCCGCGCCGGCGATCGACGGCGAGGCCGGCAGCGGCACCGCGGTGGTCGAGGAAGAGGCTCCCGCGCTGGGTATCGGCGCCGATCAGCGGGACCGCCGGGATCGTCGCGACCGCCGCACCAGCGGACGTCCCCGCGCCGGCTCGGCGTCGGCCGGCACGAGGTCGGCCGGCACC
>JBOGDG010000231.1:0-5662 GCA_050701655.1 Micromonosporaceae bacterium | reverse complement strand
GGCTGGAGCAGGCGGCCACCCGTACCGCCGCCCTGGCCGCGCTGCCGGTACCGAACCCGCAGGCGACCCCGGATGCCGGCGTGGGCGCCACCGCCGCCCGGCGGGCACTGCGGATCGAAGGCAACCTGCCGGCGCTGCACCGGCCGCTGCTGGTGCAGCTGGACGGCCCGGCCACCATCGCCGCCGGAGAACGGCCCTGGGGCCTCGCCCTGGACAGCGCCGAGCTGGTACGCGTCAGCCCGCACAACGGAGTCGACGCCGAACGGCTGCTGGCGCAGGCCGGCGCCCGCCCGATCCTGGTGATCAGCCGGGACACCTACCGCCGTCCGGGCGCCCGCGGGCTGGTCGAGCAGCTCGCCGCGCGGCATCCCGACGTGGTGCTGGTGGAGATGGGCTGGCCGGCGGCGTGGCGCCCCGCCGGGCTCCGGGCGTACGTGGCAACGTACGGCGCCGGCCAGGCCAACGCGCGCGCCGCCGCGGACGCCCTGCTGCCCGACTGAGCCGGTGCGCCCTCACGCGCCACCGGGCGGGGTTGCGTCGCCGGCGATGCCGAAGAAGTGTTCCGAGAGCTGGTGGAAGGTCGGCAGCGCGGCGCGGGCGGCGCGGGAGCAGATCACGGCGCTGACCCGCAGCTCGCCCATCGTGATGGTGATGGTCGAGGAGTCGGTGCACTCCGGGAGTGCGCCGGTCCGGCTCCAGCGGGCCTCGGCGGCGAACGCCCGGCTGGTCGCGAGCGTACGGATCTGGTCGAGCTCGGCGCGCCGGAGCTGGCCGCTGCGATCCTGATCCTGGTACGACGGGTCGGCGAACCGCTCGGTATAGCTCCCGTCGGTGCGCAGCGTGATGGTGCGGAACGGCGAGCTGCCCCCGTAGTGGCTCTGGACCCACGTCACGGTGGAGAAGGTGCCGTTGGACCGCGGTACGCCGGGCGGCGGCGACGCCGCGCCGGCGTACACCAGCACCGCGTACCCCACCAGACCGACCACGGCGACCGCCGCCAGCACGACCAGGACACGCACACGCATAGCCACTCCGACGCAGCCCGCCCACGTCCGGGTTCCCGATCCTGACGCTCGAGTCCGCTTCTCCCACCAGGCGGTCTCAGTCGCCGGGGGCGGCCACTCCGTAGGTGGAGCCGACGTGTCCTTACAGGCGTTGGTCGGCCGCGCTCGCTGGCTGCCTGGCCAGAGGCCACGTCACGCCGGATCGTTGGGCTGCGTCATCAGATTCCCCTGCCTCGGAACATGCGAAGACCAGGCCCCACCTGAACGGTGGGGCCTGGGGCTGGAGGGCCTCGCCCCTTTCCCTAGGGCTCGGGCGAGGTCTCCCGTCGTCTTTGACCGTAGCTGGTCACAGGTCGTCGAATTGACCTTCCTTCGCGGCGCGAAGGAACACACCCCACTTCGTACGGGTGGTGACGGTGACCTGTGACAGGCCCGTGATGGTGGCGGGATCGTCGGTTTCGACGATCCCGATCGAGTCGCCGCCAAGGTCAGCTACGTAAACGCAGCCGGAGCCGTTGTCGGAGTCGGTACTCTTGCGCCATACGGCGCGGGCGAGGTCTGCTGGAGTGGGCATCCCCGCGCCTCCTTCCTTAGCAGGTAGCGATCGCCTCGTTGATGAAGGCAGCGGATCGGGCGGGGTCCAATGCCGCCGCCCGAAGATGGTCGTATACCACGCTAGCCCTCTCGACCCTGTCAGGCTCCTCTGATAACGCCGATCCCATGGGGCTCTCCAGGTAGACGGCCGAGCTGCCGTCCAGGCTGAGCACTGTGAAGCTCGCGCCCATGCCCGGATGCGCGCCGAGCGAGAACGCGAGCACCTGGAGGGTTACGTTGGGCCACTTGGCGACTGCCTTGAGATGGTCGAGCTGACCCACCATGGTCTTCGAGCCGCCGATGGCACGCCGTAGTACGGCTTCGTCCAGGATCACCCACATCTTGGGCTCGTTGGCGAACACGGCATGCTGGCGTGCCATCCGTGACGCCACCCGGCGGTCGATCTCTTCCGGGGTCTCGGTCATGTGCTCGGCAGCGATCACCGATCTTGCGTACGCCTCCGTTTGCAGCAGACCGTGGACGAGCTGGATGCCGTAGACCTGGACGCTGGCGGCTTCGGCCTCCATCGACAGGTAGAGGCGTACCCACTCGGGGAGTACATCGCTGTACGGGTCCCACCAGTTGGCCGCCGTCCGTGACCGGCGGGCGAGCGCCGCCAACTCGTCGACCCGCTCTCGGCTCACGCCGTAGAAGGTGAGCAACTCCATGACGTCTCCGGGCTTGATCTGGGTCTCGCCCTTCTCCAGCCGGGAGATCGCAGACTCCGACCGCCCGGTGTGCGCGGCGACCTGATCCTGCGTGATCTTCTTCTCCTCCCGTACGCGCCGTAACTCTTCGGCGAGCCTCTTACGCAGCCACGGGGAGCCCTTCGTCACTCTCGGCATTCCCTCAGTCTGCCACACCACCGTTAGCAACAGTGCCCTTAATCGCTGTCTAGCAAAATCGGGACTTGCGCTTTCGAGATGCGGTGTGTTGTCCTGGGCTGGTACACGTCACCATCTGGTGACCTTCCGTACTCAAAGAGACGTGTCCCTGACGACGTTCTGCGATCGCGCGGCGAGGTCAGGCGACTTGTGGGGCGGCGCGGCGCAGCTTCGAGGGGGGTCGCGCCGCCCCACCACACAGGGAGGCAGCGCCATGTTGGGCTCGCGGCGGTTAGCAGCCAACGATCTTGAACCTCCGGTGCGACTGGTGGGGCAAGTCGATGTCGTCCCCAACGAGGAGGTGGCCCGGATGGACGTGACCATCCACGTCCGACGTTGGTTCCGCCGCAAATGCCGGAGCTGCCGTGAACCCTGGGTGTGCCCCGCACGGCTGAACGCGCTACGCGTGTTGGGGTGGCAGGCAGACCGGACCCTGTCGGATCTGTACGTGGTTGGCGTCCTGGTCGGGGTCCTGGTGGTCGCATTCGTCGCGGGGGTGATCGCACGATGAACCAGAACGTTCCGTTCCTGCTTCGCGGTCTGCTGCGTTGCGAGCTGTGCCAGTCCCGCATGATCGGCATCCACACGTCCGGCGGAGTCCGCGTCTACACGTGCGGTCCGTTGTGCGCCCAGGACTACGTAGACGCGACACGGGCTGAGTCCGACATGCTTCTCGCGGCGCTGATCCGGGCGACGGTAACGCTGCGCGCCGAGTTGCAGAACGTCGAACCTGGCTTCCGCCGACTCGCTGAGCCTCTGGTAGACGCCGAGGCGATGGCGCGGTGGGAGGCCTGCGACATAACCGGTCAGCGGACGGTGATCGAAGCCGTGTTTCACCACATCGACGTGACGGCCGAGCACGACCTGCGGCCGGTGTGGCGACACGCGGAGGTATCCACCGGAGCCAGCTCGTGAACGAGCCGCGCTGGCCGGAGCCGGAGCCGCCCCAACCGCAGCCGTGCAGCACCTGCGGGCGACCGATCATCGGCTCAGACGTCGGTTGGATTCACCTAATGAGCGCGGACGGCGCGTTGGCCGGGTGGCAGTGCCCACCTCCGCACATGCACCTGGCGGCACCCGCCGCGCCTTCCGTTGACGTGGCGGGGCAGGGCAGACACTCCTTCCCTGATCCTGCCCCGCCACACCCGAAGGTCCCGCGCTACGAGCGACTGACCGGATTCCCGCCGTCGACCAGACGACCCAGCCGCCCGCGCCAATCAAGCCGCTACCACCCTTCGTCGGGTGGCAGCCGTGAGCTGGAGGCAGGCGGTGGATATCCGAACGGGGAATCTCGTTCTCAGCGCCGCCTGTCTCCCTTGGTTCCGTTCCATCGAGAAGAGGAGACCGGCATGGCCGAGCCCGACACGATCACGAGGCAACCGGCACTGGAAGACATGTTCGCGACGAAGCCGGTCTACGAGGTGCCATCGACCGCCGACCGCTACCGGTACAAGAAGGTCGGGGGCAGCTCCGACACCGCGCAGACGGCCGACGTCTTCAACTGACTCCCTGGGCCGACTCGACTGACTCCGATGGAGCGGGGGTACACACCCCGCTCCATCGGGCGACCTGGCAGATGGAGGCGAGCGATGCTGAAGTGCCGATTGGCGCTGGGAGACCTTGGGCGGCCGTGGCACTGGTCGGCCGACCGGTGGGTGGCAGGAAGCAGTTGGATCGAGCCGTATCGGCACCCCGCGCTGGAGCACTCACTGATCACTGACGGGACGTCGGTACACATGACAGTCCGAGAACGGGTCCGTGGGTACCGGAATCCGGCGACGATCGAGCGGCTCGGCGCCCCGACCTACCGGATACGGGTGGAGGAGGCGGGATCGTGGCCGCTCGACTTCACGTCGTTGGAGTGCAAGCGCGGACAGGTCACCTTCTCTGCCGGACTGTGGGGAACCGCGCCGCTGTACGCCGCGTCCGCGGACGGCGTGCTTCACGGCTCCTGGGATCTGGTGGACCTGCGCGACCACATCCGCGCCGACGTCCTGGACGACGCTGCGGTCGCCCGGCTGCTCACATACTGGCGCCGATACAGCTGCCGCACGCTTTGGCGAGACGTCATGATGCTGACCGAACGGGCACAGGCGAGTTTCGACCGCGACGGCCTGGCGATCATGTACCCGGCACCGGCCACCCACTCGCGTGCCCGTGAGCTGCGCGAAGGTGTCGACCCCATTGCCGCGCTGGATGCCCTGCTCACCGACTCAATCATGCGGCGCGACTTCCACCCCGCTGGGTCGGTGGTGGAACTCTCTGGTGGCCTGGACTCCGCGACCGTCGCGGTGAGTCTTGCCGACGCCCATCCGGGAAAGATCACCTGCTGCGCGATGATGATCGGCGGCGCCGAAGGCGCACAGCAGGCTCGCCGCCGTCGCGACATGATCGAGCACGTGGGCTTGCGTGAAGACGTCCAGATCGCGGGCATGGCATTCCCTCCGCTCAATCCGTTCGGTGACCGTGGCCGGGGGGCGCCCGTACACCCGGACGAGGAGCCATTCGCGGAGGCCACGGCCGCGATGCTTGACGCGCTTGCCGAACGAGGGGTCCGTACCGCGTTCACCGGGATTGGCGGCGACGAGATGCTGGCGCTGCGGGAGTGGGAGCGCGACACTCCCCTCGACCAAGATCACATGATGTTCCCCGAGTGGGTCACCCAGCCCACGATCGACGCCTTAATAGAGGCTGAGACGGATCTGGCACCGGCAGGAGCCATCACGGAGGTGACGTTGTTGGCCTTCGCCTGCCGATGGCCGCTGTACCTGCGCGCCGGGGTGTGGCCAGTCTCCCCGCTAGCGACTCCCGACCTGATCAGGTTCGGTGAGTGGCTGCCGGTCGAGTGGCGTCGCCGCAAACGGTTGTTCCGGGAACGTCTCGCGCGGCGCGGCCTGTCCGACGAGGTAGTGAACCCGCCGCTAGCGGAGAACCTCTCCGGGATGATGGGGCGCGGCTTGCGACGGTACGGCGTACCGATGCTCCGCGAAATGCTGGCCGGCTCGCTGATCCTGGCTGATCTGGGGTACGTCGACGCCGACCAGCTCCGCGCAGCGTGCGTGGTGGCCGACGTGGCGGCCGAGTCAGACATCGACCGCCGGATCTTTCCCGTGATCGCGTTGGAGCTGGCGCTGCGCGCCCTAACCGAATCTGGCGACATGCCACCGCCGGGTCCCTGAA
>JBOGDG010000230.1:0-5670 GCA_050701655.1 Micromonosporaceae bacterium | reverse complement strand
ACCATGCGGTGGTGGGACGACCTGTGGCTCAACGAGTCGTTCGCCGAGTACATGGGGCACCGGGTGACGGCGGAGGCGACCCGGTTCCGCGACGCCTGGGTCAGCTTCAGTCTGGAGCGCAAGGCGTGGGGGTACGCCGCCGACCAGCGCCCGTCCACCCACCCGGTCTCCGGGTCGGTGCCGGACACGGCGCAGGCGCTGCTCACCTTCGACGGCATCGCGTACGCCAAGGGCGCCTCGGCGCTGCGCCAGCTGGTCGCCTGGCTCGGCGACGAGGTGTTCTTCGCCGGGCTCAACGACTACTTCGCGCGGCACTCGTACGGCAACGCCTCGCTCGCCGACCTGCTCGCCGCGCTGCAGGCGCACACCGACCGCGACCTGGGTGGGTGGGCGCAGAAGTGGCTGTCCACGGCGCAGCTCAACACGTTGCGTCCGGAGATCAGCGTCGACGCCGACGGCCGGCTGGCCGCGGTCGAGATCGAACAGACCGCGCCGGAGGGTTACCCGACGCTGCGCCCGCACCGGATCGGGGTGGGGCTCTACGACGTCGCCCCCGACGGGGCGGTGCGGCGCCGCCGGCAGCTTGAGGTCGACGTCGAGCCGGACGGCCATACGCCGGTGCCGGCTCTGGCGGGCGAGCCGCGGCCTGCGCTGCTGCTGCTCAACGACGGCGACCTGACGTACGCGAAGGTGCGGTTCGACCCCGCCTCTTGGGACACCGTGGCGGCTCGGCTGCACCAGGTCGAGGATCCGCTCGCCCGCGCCCTGCTCTGGGGTGCCGCCTGGGACCTGGTACGCGACGGGGAGCTGCCGGTCGGTGAGTACCTGCGACTGGTCGGCGACCACCTGCCGTACGAGCCTCTGGTCGGGGTGCAGACCGGGGTGCTGCGCGCGGCGAAGCCGGTCGCCGTGGACCGGTACACCTCGCCGCAGTGGCGTACCGCGGCGCTGACCGGGTTGGCGAACACCTGCCGGGAGCTGTTGAGCCGGGCCGAGCCGGGGGGCAGCGCTCAGCTGGTCGCGGCGCGGGGCCTGGCCAGCTGCGCGGTGGAGCCGGCCGATCTGGACGCGCTGGCGGGTTGGCTGTCGGGGACCGGCGTGCCGGATGGATTGCCGGTCGATCCCGAGCTGCGCTGGCTGATCACCGCACGCCTGGTGGCGACCGGTACGGCGGGCGAGCCGGAGATCGCCGTCGAGCTGGCGCGGGATCCCAGCGACGAGGGCGAGCGCGGCGCCCACCGCTGCCGGGCGGCGCTGCCCGATCCCGCCGCGAAGGCGGCGACATGGGCGCGGATCACCGATGGCGAGCTCACCCCGCACCTGCTGCTGGCCACCATGGAGGGCTTCTGGCAGCCGGAACAGGCAGAGCTGCTCGCCGAGTACCTGCCGCGCTACTTCGCCGCGCTGCCGTCGGTGACCGCACGGCGAGCCAGCCCGGAGATCGCCCGGGTGCTGGGCCGGTTCGGCTTCCCGGAGTACGCCGTCAGCCCGGAGGTGGTGGAGCTCGCCGAGAAGCTGCTGGCGGCCGACGACGTACGCCCCGCGCTGGCCCGGTTCATCTCCGACCAGCTCGACGAGACCCGGCGCGCGCTGCGAGCCCGTACCGGCGGCTGAGCGGGCCGGGCGCGTGCTGCCGATGGGTGGCCCGCGCCCGATCCGTACGATGCGGAGCGTGGGCAAGCGCAAGATCGGCGTGATGGGCGGCACCTTCGACCCGATCCACCACGGGCACCTGGTGGCGGCGAGCGAGGTGGCCGACCGCTTCGGGCTGGACGAGGTGATCTTCGTACCGACCGGCCAGCCGTGGCAGAAGGTGGGCCGGTACGTCAGCCCGGCCGAGGACCGCTACCTGATGACGGTGATCGCCACCGCGTCCAATCCGCAGTTCCACGTCAGCCGGGTCGACATCGACCGGGGCGGTCCGACGTACACGGTGGACACGCTGCGGGATCTGCACGCCCAGTCCGGGCCGGACACGGAGCTGTTCTTCATCACCGGCGCCGACGCGCTGGAGGCGATCCTGTCGTGGAAGGACATCGACGTGATGTTCTCGCTGGCGCACTTCATCGGCGTCACCCGGCCCGGGTACGAGCTGTCCGACTCGCATCTGCCGGAGGACGCGGTGTCGCTGGTCGACGTACCGGCGATGGCGATCTCGTCCAGTGCCTGCCGTACCCGGGTCACCGAGGGCAAGCCGGTGTGGTATCTCGTGCCGGACGGCGTGGTCCAGTACATCGCGAAGCGCCACCTCTACCGCAACGGTCCGGTGACCGGGCCCCGGTAGTGGGAGCCGCCACAGGTCGCGAAACCCCCAGACCGGGATGAACCACCCGGCACTCGCGCCAGTCGTCGCGGCGGCATGAGAGGCTTGGAAAGAGCTGTCCGGTGTACGAGAGGAGTCCGGTGCCCGCGTCCGTACGCGCCCGTGAACTTGCCCTGGCCGCGGCACAGGCCGCCGCCGACAAGAAGGCCGAAGATATCCGGATCATCGACGTCGGCGACCAGATGGTGATCACTGACATCTTCCTGCTCGCCTCCGCGCCCAACGAACGCCAGGTCGGCGCCATCGTGGACGCGATCGAGGAGAAGCTGCGCGGGGTCGACGCCAAGCCGGTACGCCGTGAGGGCGCCCGCGGTGGTCGCTGGGTGCTGCTCGACTACATCGACATCGTGGTGCACGTACAGCACACGGAGGAGCGCGAGTTCTACTCGCTGGACCGGCTCTGGAAGGACTGCCCGCTGATTCCGTTCACCGACCGGGACCAGCCCGCTGGCGCCGCGGTGGGCACCGGTACGGAGGGCGGCGGGGCGTGACCCGACTGATCATCTGGCGGCATGGCCGTACCATCTGGAATCTCCAGAACCGCATCCAGGGCCAGACCGACGTCGCGCTGGATGAGCTGGGCCGGGAGCAGGCCACCACCGCGGCCGCCCTGCTGGCCAGCGAGAACGCCGATCTGCTGGTCTCCAGTGACCTGAGCCGGGCGCGTGACACCGCCGGCGCGCTCGCCGCCCTCACCGGCCTGCCGATAGGTGTCGACAACCGGCTGCGGGAACGCCAGTACGGCGAGTGGGAGGGGCTCACCCACGAGGAGATCTCCGCGCGCTGGCCGGCCGAGTTCGAGCGCTGGAAGGGCGGAGAGCCGATCCCCGAGTGCGGCCTGGAAAACCCGGAGGACGTGTCCAAGCGGATGGGCGAGGCGCTGCTCGACCTGGTCGACCAGGTGGGTAACGGCACCCTGGTGGTGGTCAGCCACGGCGGTTCGGCCCGGCAGGGGATGGGCGCGGTGCTCGGCTGGCCGTACCATGTGGTGCGCGCGATCGGGCCGCTCGGCAACTGCCACTGGGCCGAGCTTCGGGGCGGCGGGTCGGCCTGGCGGCTGCACGCTCACAACGTCGGCCCCCGGGTCTGACGCCACGGATCGCGGGAACCGGGGCGCACCCGCTAACGTCAGACAGATCATGATGCGGAATCTGTATCGCGCGGTGCCCGCGGTGCTCGCCGTACTGGTGCTGAGCGGGGTGGCCGGCTGCGGGCCGGGGCAGGACCCGGAAGCGGTGAAGCCGTCGGCATCGCCGAGCGCCAGTCCGTCGCCTTCGGTCAGCGAGCCGGGGCCTTCGCTGAGCCCGGAGCCAGACGCGTCGAAACCCACAGGCAAGGGAGGCACGGTGGAGTTGCGCGGCACAGTCGAGTCCGGCGTCGAGTCGGGTTGTCTGATCCTCACCACCGGCGGGAAGACGTACAACCTGCTCGGCGGTGACCGTTCGGTGGTCAAGGCGGGGGCTCGGGTGGTGGTACGCGGCGTCGAGGAGCCGGACACCATGACGATCTGCCAGCAAGGGATTCCGTTCCGGGTCACCGAGGCACACGCCCAGTAGCCCCGGCAATACAAAGTGATCCTTCCAATCGGATGAGGCGCACCGCCCCCGTCTGTGATGGGATCTCGTCCATGAGCCCGCAGCGCTCCGGCGCGGTCGCGGTGGTCACCGACTCCACCGCGTACCTGCCCGGTGAGGAGATCGACCGGTACGCCATCCGCGTGGTGCCCATCCACGTGGTGATCGGTGGTGTCTCGCGCCCGGAGGGCACCGAGGTGACCCCAGCCGACGTGGCGCGCGCCCTGCGGCAACGCCGCACCGACGTCACCACGTCGCGACCGTCCCCCGACGAGTTCGGCAAGACGTACGGCGAGCTGCTGGACTCCGGCTACGGCGCGGTGGTCTCGGTCCACATGTCGCGCAAGCTGTCCGGCACGTACGACGCCGCGCAACGGGCCGCCGAGGAGTACGAGGGTCGGGTCGTGGTGCTGGACTCGGGCTCGACGGGGATGGGGCTCGGCTTCCCGGTGCTCGCCGCCGCCGAGGCCGCCACCGAGGGTGGCGACATCGACGATGTGTGCGCGGCCGCGACCGCCGCGATCTCGCGCACCACCAGCTACTTCTACGTCGACACGCTGGAGTACCTCCGCCGGGGCGGCCGGATCGGGGCCGCGGAGGCGCTGCTCGGTACGGCACTCGCGGTGAAGCCGATCCTGCAGTTCGTCGACGGATCGGTGGTGATTAAGGAGAAGGTCCGTACCGCTGGCCGGGCGCTGGCACGGTTGGAGCAGTTGGCGGTCGCCGCCGCGGGCGACGGCGCCGTCGATGTGGCGGTGCACCATCTCGACGCCGCTGAGCGTGCCGCGGAGCTGGGCGATCATCTCCGTACGGCGCTGCCGGAGCTGGGCGCGCTCTACACCTCCGAGCTCGGCGGAGCGGTTGGCGCACACGTCGGCCCGGGCTCGGTGTGCGCCGTGGTCTCCCGCCGAGCCACCTGACTGTTTGTCGCCCCCGCCGACGCGCGCGGGGGTCATCGTGGCCGCTCGCCGGGCTGTGGTCCGCGGCAGGTCACCTCGAGGCGGCCGCCGGTACGGCCCACCGCGATGTCGCCGCAGCGGTCGGTACGGAACACCCGGGCCCCGTCCGCCCCCAGCCGGTGCAGCAGTGACGGGTTGGGGTGGCCGTAGTCGTTGTCGGCCCCGACCGAGACCAGCGCTACCGCGGGATCCACCGCCGCCAGGAACTCCGGATCCTGGTACGAGCTGCCGTGGTGCGCCACCTTCAGCAGGTCGGCGCGGACCGGTTCGCCGCTGGCGAGCATCGCCTGCTGGCGCTCCACCTCGGCGTCTCCGGCCAAGAGCATCGTGAACTCGGGTACGCGTACCAGCAGGATCACGGAGTTGTTGTTCGGATCGGAGCGGGTGCCGAGCCGTGGCTGCTCCGGCCCGAGCACCTCGATCCGTACATGCCCCGCCTGGTAACGCCAGCCCGGGGCGACCAACAGCAGCGGAGCGGCGTACCGGTCGCCGGTGCGCGCGACGGCGTCCTTGGCGGGTGCCGGCTCGGCGAAGGTCGGCCCCGCGACGGCGGCCACCTCGCGTCCCCGGAACACCGCGCTCAGGCCACCGATGTGGTCGGCGTGGAAGTGGCTGATCACCAGCAGCGGGACATCGGTGATGCCGAGTCGGCGCAGACACCGGTCCACCGCGGACGGGGTCGGCCCGGTGTCGACCACGATCGCCTGCGCCGGCCCGACCCGTACCGCCAGGGCGTCGCCCTGCCCGACGTCGCAGGCGACCACGGCCCAGCCGGGTGGCGGCCACGCCGGGGCGGCGGCACGTACCCCGGTGA
>JBOGDG010000229.1:0-5682 GCA_050701655.1 Micromonosporaceae bacterium | reverse complement strand
GCTGCCGCTCGCGCTGGCGGTGGTCGCGGCCGGCGCGCTCACCCGGCCCGAGCTTCCGCTGGGGGTGCTCGCCGACCAGCTCGGCGACGCTCGCAACGGCCGGGGTGCGTTCGCCGACGAGGACCCGGCCACCGACGTACGGGCGGTGTTCTCCTGGTCGTACCGGACCCTCAGCGACGACGCGGCCCGGCTGTTCCGACTGCTCGGGCTGCATCCCGGTCCCGACGTCGCCGCCGCCGCCGGCCTGGCCGCCGTCCCGCTGACGCAGACCCGGAGCTTGCTCGCCGAGCTGAGCCACGCCCAGGTGATCGCGACGGCGGCGCCCGGCCGGTACACCATGCACGACCTGCTGCGCCGGTACGCGGCCGAGCTCGCCCGGATCGAGCACGCCGACGAAGACCGGCGCGGCGCCGTACACCGGATGCTCGATCACTACCTGCACACCAGCCACACCGCAGCGCTGCTGCTCAACCCGCACCGGCAGGCCATCACCCTGGACCAGGCGCGGGACGGCGTGACCGCGACCGGGCTCACCGACCCCGACGAGGCGATGGGCTGGTTCACCGCCGAGCGTCCCGTACTGCTGTCGGCGGTACGGCAGGCCGCCGGCACCGGCTACGACAGCCACGTGTGGCAGCTCGCGTGGACCCTCACCACCGCGCTCGATCGCAGCGGACACTGGCACGACCTGGTCGCCGCACAGCTGGTCGCCCTGGAGGCCGCACTCCGGCTCGCCGACCAGCGGGCACAGGGCCGCGCCCACGGCAGCCTCGGGTTGGCGTACATCAGGCTGGGACGCGACGACGACGCCGAGCACCACTTCCGGCACGCCGTCGCCCGGTACGGGCAGCTCGGCGACCGGGCGCTTCAGGCGTCGATGTACGCCAACCTCTGTCTGGTCTCCGAGAGTCGCGGCGACCACGCGCAGGCGCTCGCCCATGCGGAGCGAGCTGTGGAGCTGTTTCGCGCCGCGGGCCACAAGGTCGGTGAGGCCACGGTCCTCAACTCGGTCGGCTGGTATCACGCGCAGCTCGGCGACTACCGGCGGGCGCTCCACACCTGCGGGCAGGCGCTCACGATGATCCAGGAGCTGGGGGACCGGCAGAGCGAGGCGATGACGTGGGACAGCCTCGGCTACGCCCACCTCCACCTCGGCGATCATGATGAGGCGGTGGCCTGCTACCAGCACGCGCTGGAGCTGTGCCGAGCGATCGGCCACCGGCAGAAGGAAGCCGCCACCCTCGGCTGTCTCGGCGATGTCCACCAGGACGCCGGCAACCACGACTCCGCGCGGGCGGCCTGGCAGGAGGCCGTCGACATCCTCGACGAGCTGGGCCACGCCGACGCCGCCCTGGTACACGCCAAACTCGACCAGCTCGGTTAGGCCATCGCTAAGGCTTCGGTGACCAGCCGGAGTCGCCCAGGTACGACTGGTGAGTTTCTCTGGCAACTACTAGCCAGCGCCGAATCTGGGGCGAAGTTCGCGATTAGCGTCCCGGTCCATCGATAGAGCGCCCGGCACCTGGCGGGCTCTCGTGGACCTGGGGAGACGCAGTGGGGAACCGAATCAAGCTGAGCATCGGGGTGGTCGCGGTCGCCGCCACCGCGCTGGCCCTGACCGTGGGCAACGCGTACGCCCGGGACGACTCCGGCGACGGAGACGTCCACACCAACATCGTCGGCGGCGAGATCGCGCACACCGCCGACATCCCGTGGGCGATCCAGCTGTCGTACGCGGGCTCGCCGGCGCCGAACAAGGAGTGGTGCGGGGCCACCCTGGTGAAGACCGACAAGATCGTGACTGCCGCGCACTGCGTACAGAACGACCAGGCCGACTACACCGCGATCCAGGGACGCGACGAGCTGGCCGACACCAGCGCGGGCCAGGAATCCAAGATCTCGAACATCTGGTACGACCCGGAGTACGGCCAGGCGCCCGGTCACGACGTCGCCGTACTGACCCTGGAGACGCCGTTCGAGGGCGTGGCGACGCTGGAGCTGGAGACCGACCCGGCCGCCGACGCGCCGGGCGCGCAGAGCACCGTGTACGGCTGGGGCAACACCGAGGGCACCGGCCCCGAGGAGACGTTCCAGAAGGTCGAAGTACCGGTGCTGGGCGACGAGTACTGCGCCAAGTCCGACGTGTACGGCAGCGACTACGTCGCCGACGGCGAGATCTGCGCCGGGTACGAGGAAGGCGGCAAGGACTCCTGCCAGGGCGACTCGGGCGGCCCGCTGGTGGCGGGCGGCAAGCTGTTCGGGGTCGTCTCCTGGGGCAGGGGCTGCGCCGACGCCGGTTTCCCGGGTGTGTACGCCGAGGTGGCCACCTACGCCACCGCCCTCCAGGAACAGATCGACGCCTGATCCGCACCGCACCGGCCCGGCGGACCCGTACGCGATTCCGCCGGGCCGTTCCGCGCCGCCGCGCGATGTTGATCAGGCATGGGACGCTGTGCGGGCTGTAGCCGTCCCACCGCGCGGCACCGCGCCCATCGCTGATGCGATGTTGATCTACACCCGAGCGGTCAGGGGGTCAACGGGAGGTCTCGCATCTCGACGACCGCCGCGGTCATGGGTTCCTCAGCCCGGGTGATGTGCGGCTCCCCGGCGGTCCAGACGGCGGCCTGGCCGGCGGCGATCGGCTGCCAGGTCTCGTCCCCACCCTGCACCTTGCCGCGCCCGGACATCACCAGGAACAACTGGTCGACGACGGCGGGATGACATCCGATCTCACCTCCGGCCTCGACGTGCAGCACCGTGACGCCGACGTGCTCGCTGCGGATCAGCCCGGATGCGCGTACCCCCCGGCTGTCGTGGTGGGTGATCTGCCGGCCGGTGTCGGGGCCGAAGTCGATGATCCGCACCCGGCGTACGCTACCGGCCACGGTGGCGCGGTGGCAGTACGCGGCCGCGTTGGTGTGCGTACGGCGCTGAGGGTCACCGCAGCAGCAGGTTGGCGCCGATGGTGCACAGCACCGACAGCGCGATCGAGATCAAGATCATGGCGAGGCAGCCAAGCCCGCCACCGAGCGGTCTGACGTCCCAGTTCCCGATGCGCACGGCCTTCACCTACCCTGCCGGCGGTGGCGTGATGTCGCGTACCAGATCAGCGGCAGTGCCGAGTTGGGCGACCTCGGCGGGGGTGATGTTCGGGTCGGCGGCGCGGATCGCGACGGCCCGCTCCAGCGGCGCCTGGGGCACCGGGCCGGCGTACCCGAGGAACGCGGTGAGCAGGGCACGGACGGCGGCGGGCGGCAGTCCGTAGTCACCGACCGCGACCTGGCCGAGGATCAGCGCGGTGAGCGCGACATCGAGCCACGGGTCGCCCTCGGTGGCGTTGCGCCAGTCGATCAGGTATGGGCCCTGGTCGGTCAGGATCACGTTCTCGGGGTGCAGGTCGAGGTGCAGGATCCGTACCGCTGGATTGGCCGAGCGGGCCGGCAGCGCGTGCAACCGGGTGTGCAGGTCGGCGAGGATCGCGGCGGCGGCCTCGGCGGTGACCCGCTCGCCGAGCAGTGCCGCCGCCATGGCCTCGCCGCCCAGGCGTTCGAGCACCATGTCGCCGTCGCGGGCCGACTCCACGGCGGGCACCGGAAAACTCTGGTCTCGCAGGTACGCCAGCAGTGCGGCCTCCGGCTCGGCACCGCGCCCATCGCGGTAACGCCGTAGCACTCGGTGATCATCAAGCGCGTACACGTCCGCGGTGCGTCCGGCGGCCAACAACTTCATGGCTCGGGATGGTATCCCGCGAGCAGCGGCCGGACGTAACCGCGCTCACGACCAGTGGACCACCCGTTCACACCGCTGTAACAGACGTGAACGGGCGGTGAAACAGCCCGGGGTCACGCTCAGTGCAATCCGGCATGGGCAGCGCGGCCCGGTGTACGCCGGAGAGGAGGGGTACCGAGAGGAGGCAGCGTGCCGGAGATTGATTCCGGGCACACCGCCTGGATTTTGACCGCGAGCGCTTTGGTGCTGCTCATGACACCCGGTCTGGCACTGTTCTACGGCGGCATGACCCGCTCCAGGAGCGTGCTCAACATGATGATGATGAGCTTCGGGGCCATCGGAGTGGTGAGCCTGCTGTGGGTCTTCTACGGCCACAGCCTCGCCTTCAGCGGAGACGTCGGAGGAGTGGTCGGCAATCTTGACCTGGTCGGCCTGCGAGGCCTGATCGACTCGGTCAGCGACGGCGGGCTGCCTGACCTGGTGTTCTCTGTGTTCCAGATGATGTTCGCCATCATCACCGTCGCGCTGATCAGCGGCGCGATCGCCGACCGGGCGCGGTTCGTACCGTGGCTGGTCTTCGCCGTGCTGTGGGCGACGCTGGTCTACTTCCCGGTCGCGCACTGGGTGTGGGGCGGCGGCTGGCTCAGCGAGTTGGGCGTAATCGACTTCGCCGGTGGTACGGCGGTGCACGTCAACGCGGGTGCCGCGGCCCTCGCGCTGGCGCTGGTGCTCGGCAAGCGGACCGGCTGGCCGAAGGACCGGTTCAAGCCGCACAACCTGCCGATGGTGCTGCTCGGCGCGGCACTGCTGTGGTTCGGCTGGTTCGGCTTCAACGCCGGCTCGGAGCTGGCCGCCGACGGCGTCACCGCCGTCGCGTTCATCAACACCCAGGTCGCCACCGCGGCCGCGGTGATCGGCTGGCTGATCGTGGAGCGGATCCGCGACGGCAGGCCGACCACGCTGGGTGCCGCCTCCGGTGCGGTGGCCGGTCTGGTCGCCATCACGCCGGCCTGTGCGGTGCTGGAGCCGCTCGGCGCGATCGCACTGGGGCTGATCGCCGGTGTGATCTGTGCCCTCGCTGTGGGGCTGAAGTACCTGTTCAAGTACGACGACTCGCTCGACGTCGTCGGTGTGCACCTGGTCGGCGGCGCGGTCGGCTCGATCATGATCGGCCTGCTGGCGACCCAGCTCGTCACCGGCGAGGAAGGCGCCTCCGGTCTGTTCTACGGCGGCGGTCCCGGTCAACTGCTGCCGCAGGCGATCGGTGTCGGCGCGGTCGCGCTCTACTCGTTCCTGGTGGCTGGCATCCTGGGCTTCGTAATCCAGAAGACCATCGGATTCCGGGCCACGCCTGAGGCTGAGACCGAGGGCATCGACACCGCCGAGCACGCGGAGAGCGCGTACGACTACACCGGTGGGCTGACCAGCGGTTCTGGTGGCCAGCGTCCGGTGGTCACCGGTCCTCCGGTCGACGCGACGCCGGTGTCCGCCGGTGCCGGGAAGGAGCAGTGATGAAGCTCGTCACCGCGGTGGTGAAGCCGTTCCAGCTGGACGCGGTCAAGGAGGCGCTCGCCGCGCTCGGCGTCGCCGGTCTGACAATCAGCGAAGTCCAGGGGTACGGCCGCCAGAAGGGCCACACCGAGGTGTACCGGGGTGCCGAGTACACCGTGGAGTTCGTGCCGAAGATCAAGATCGACGTGTTGGTCGACGGCATCGATGTGGAGAAGGTGGTCGACGCGATCGTCGGCGCCGCCCGTACCGGGCGGATCGGCGACGGCAAGGTATGGGTCGTGCCGGTCGACGACGCGGTCCGGGTGCGTACCGGTGAGCGCGGCGTCGACGCCCTCTGAGCGGGCCGGCCGACGGGGCCTGTACCTGGTCCCGGGCCCGCCGGTGCCGGGTGCGGCACCGGGCACGACGGAGAGTACGGGCGGCCCGGCGGGTGAAGCGCAC
>JBOGDG010000228.1:0-5716 GCA_050701655.1 Micromonosporaceae bacterium | reverse complement strand
GCTCGTACACCGAGGGGCAGCAGAACACCGTGGCGTGCGTGAGCAGCTGGATCAGCTCGTCACGGGGCAGCATCTCCTGCAGCCAGATCACGTCGCCGGCACCCCGTTCGGTACGCAGCGCCGCGACCTCGGCCGCCACCTCGGCGGCGATCTCGGGGGTGTCCGGCGCGGAGGCGGCGAGCACCAGCTGGACCCCGGGCCGCAGCCGGTGCGTGGCGGCGAGCAGATGCGGCAGCCCCTTCTGCCGGGTGATCCGCCCGACGTACAGCACGTAGGGACGGCCGGGGTCGACGCCGTGCCGCGTCAGCGCCTCACGCGACGCGGCGGGCTGGTAGAGCATGGTGTCGATGCCGTTGCCGATCACGTGCACCTTCGCCGGATCGATCTCCGGGTACGCCGCCAGCACGTCGCCGCGCATCCCCTTGCTGACCGCGATCACGGCGTCGGCGGCGAGGTAGGCGGTCCGCTCCGCCCAGCACGACAGCGCGTACCCGCCGCCGAGCTGTTCGGCCTTCCACGGCCGCAGCGGCTCCAGCGAGTGCGCGGTCACCACGTGCGGTACGCCGTACAGCACCTTGCCGAGGTGGCCGGCGAGGTTGGCGTACCAGGTGTGGGAGTGCAGGATGCCGGCGTCGCCCGCAGCGGCGGCCATCTGCAGATCCACCGACAGGTAGCGCAGCGCCGGGTTGGCGTGCTCGAGCTGTGGCGCCGGCTGGTACGCGGTCGCGTCCTCGCGCGGGGCGCCGAAGCAGTGCACGTCGACGTCGATCAGCCGGCGCAGCTCGCGTACCAGGAAATCCACGTGTACGCCGGCCCCGCCGTACACCTCCGGTGGGTACTCCCGGGTCAACACCGCCGCACGCATGCGTAGCACCTTAACTGTCACCCGGCCCGGCCGCGCCGCCGGTGAAGATCGGCGTCCACCGCCACAGTTCTTGGTGCGCCTACCCGGTGCGGTGGGCTCCGCTGCCGTTAGGGTCGGGGCATGGCCACGCCGAAGGTGCTCGGGATCGTGCTGGCAGGTGGCGAGGGCAAGCGGTTGATGCCGCTGACCGCCGACCGGGCGAAGCCGGCGGTGCCGTTCGGGGGGCAGTACCGGCTGGTCGACTTCGTGCTGTCCAACATGGTCAACGCGGGGTTTGTGAAGATCTGCGTACTCACGCAGTACAAGTCGCACTCACTGGACCGGCACATCTCGCAGACCTGGCGGCTGTCCACGCTGATGGGCAACTACATCACCGCGGTGCCGGCGCAGCAGCGGCTCGGCCCCCGGTGGTACACCGGCAGCGCCGACGCGATCCTGCAGAGCCTCAACCTGGTGTACGACGAGCGCCCCGACTACGTCGCGGTGTTCGGCGCGGACCACGTGTACCGGATGGACCCCCGGCAGATGCTCGACGCGCACATCGACTCCGGCGCCGGTGCCACGGTGGCCGGGATCCGCGTGCCGCGTGAGGAGGCGCGGGCGTTCGGGGTGATCGAGACCGCCGCCGACGGGTTGACCATCGCGCAGTTCCTGGAGAAGCCGGCACAGCCGCCGGGGACCCCGGACGATCCGCTGGTGGCGTACGCCAGCATGGGCAACTACGTGTTCTCCACCGACGTACTGGTCGACGCGCTGCGTACCGACGCCGAGGATTCCGGCAGTGCGCACGACATGGGCGGCAACATCATCCCGCTGCTGGTCGGCAAGGGCCAGGCCGCGGTGTACGACTTCAGCGGCAACCAGGTGCCCGGCGCCACCGTGCGGGACCTGGCGTACTGGCGGGACGTGGGGACGCTGGACTCGTACTTCGAGGCCCACATGGACCTGGTCTCGGTCAACCCGATCTTCAACCTCTACAACTCCGAGTGGCCGATCCTGACCCACGTGCCGCCGTACCCGCCGGCGAAGTTCGTACTGGGCGGCCGGGCGTACGAGTCGCTGGTCTGCTCGGGTTCGATCGTGACCGGCACGGTGGCCCGGTCCGTACTGTCCCCGGACGTGCTGATCGAGGACGGCGCGTGGGTGGAGAACTCAGTGCTGATGTCGGGGGTACGGGTGGGCCGCGGCGCCGTGGTACGCAACGCGATCCTGGACAAGAACGTGCAGGTCCCGGACGCGCACCGGCTCGGCGTCGACCTCGACGCGGACCGCGAACACCACCGGGTAACCAGCTCAGGCATCGTGGTGCTCGGCAAGAACGAGCAGCTCCCGCCGCCCTGAAGGGGCTGGACTGAGGGGGCTGGACTGACGGGCTGGACTGAGGGGGCTGGACCGCGGGGCTGGGCCTGAAGAGCGGCCGTGGTGGGACCGGCCTGTCGTCGGCGGCGGGTCAGGACTTGACCGCGACCAGCAGTCCGTCGCCGACGGGGAGCAGTGCGGAGGTCCACTCCTCGGCGTCGCGTAGCGACTTGACCACCTCCCGCATCGAGACCGACTCGGGGTCGCGGGCGGCCGGGTCGATCACCTTGCCGCCGCCCAGCGCGTTGTCCAGCGCCAGCACGCCGCCGGTGCGCAGCAGCCGCAGCGCCTCGGCGACGTACCGGTCGAAGTCGGTACGGTCGGCGCCGAGCAGCACCAGGTCGTACGCCCCGTCGGCGAGCCGGGGCAGTACGTCCAGCGCGCGTCCCGCGATTAGCCGGGTACGGGACGGGGCGTAACCGGCCTCGGTGAACGCCTTGCGGGCCAGCCGCTGGTGCTCGGGCTCGATGTCGATCGTGGTCAGTACGCCGTCCGGCCGCATCCCCGACAGCAGCCACAGCCCGCTCACCCCGGCGCCGGTGCCGACCTCGACCACCGACTTGGCCCCGATCATGGTGGCGAGCAGCCGCAGCGTGGCCCCGGCTCCCGGCCGGCTCGGTATGATCCCGACCTCGACCGCGCGCCCTCGGGCGGCCTCCAGCACGGAGTCCTCGGCGACGTACGACTCGGTGAACTCGTGTACCGCCGGCGGGAGAGTCGGCCTGTCGATGACGCACCTCCTTGAGCCGAGTCTATGGAGCCGTGCCCGGAACCGGGCGCAGCGACCCACCCCGGGTGGTTGAGGCCGCCCACCCGGGTGGCTGACCAGCCTGGACGGCGAGGTGCGGAGCCGTGCGATGCTGGGTAGGAGTGTCTGTGTCCCGAGGAGGTGTCGACGAGCGTGGCCGACCGTGGAACCCCGGCCGGGTGGCAAGGCGGCAGTCAGCCGTACGCCGGCCCGGCGGTCAGCCCAGGGCCGGCGAACGGTACCCCCACCTCCCCGTGGTGGACCGACGCGCTGCACGACCCGTGGCGGGATCCGTCCGCCTCCGCGGCGGTGACGGTGCCCGTACCGGTCGATCCCGGGCCACCGCTGGAGCCGGTGCCGGAGGAGGCGCCCCGCAAGGACCGCCCCGCGCTGCGCACCATGGTGTTGATCGCGCTGCTCAGCGCGCTGCTCGCGGGCGGCCTCGGCGGTGCTCTGGGGTACGTCGCGGCGGCCCGTAACGGGATCGGGGGTCAGCCGCAGGACGGTGGAGTGCCGCCGCTGGCGAAGCGCCCGGCGGATTCGGTGGCGGGCGTGGTGAAGGAGGCGATGCCGAGCCTGGTCACCGTACTGATCCGCAGTGGTGACAAGGGCGGCAACGGCTCCGGCTTCGTGATCTCCTCCGACGGCTACGTGGTGACCAACGAGCACGTGGCGACCGGCGCCGGCAGCGACGCGACCATCCGGGTGGCGTTCAGCGACGGAACTGCAGCCGGGGCCACTGTGGTCGGCTCGTCCAAGGAGTCGGACATCGCCGTGCTCAAGGTCAACCGCAAAGGGCTCACGCCGGTGACGTTCGGCGACTCGGACAAGGTCGCCGTCGGCGACCCGGTGATCGCGGTCGGGGCGCCGCTGGGGCTGCAGAACACGGTCACCACCGGCGTGGTGAGTGCGCTGGACCGGCCGGTGTCCGGCGGCAAGGACGATCCGTCGGTGTTCGCCGCGATCCAGACCGACGCGCCGATCAACCCGGGCAACTCCGGTGGCGCGTTGCTGGACGGCGCGGGCCGGGTGATCGGGGTGAACACCGCGATCTACACCGTGAAGTCCGGAGAGCAGGAGTCCGGCGGCAGCATCGGGCTCGGGTTCGCGATCCCGATCAACCAGGCGCGCCGGGTGGCCTCCGAGATCGTGAAGACCGGGAGCGCCCGCAATCCGGTGATCGGCGCCGAGTTGGACATGTCGTACCAGAGCGCCGCCGGAGGGGTACGGCTGGGCAAGGTCACCGGCGGTGGCCCGGCCGACGAGGCGGGGCTGAAGGACGGCGACGTCGTGAGCAAGTTCCAGGGTCGGGTGCTGGCCGAGGCGATCGACCTGGTGGCGTTGATCCGGAAGTACGCGCCGGACACGGTGATCGCGGTGGAGTATCTGCGCGCCGGGGAGAAGCACAGCACCCGGATCACGCTCGGCGCCGACGAGTAGGTCTTCGATCACATTGCTTTCGGATACGGCGCTGCCGTACTATTTCATCAGGCGTTGAAATTCTCCGGAGGGAGCGGCTGATGAGCGACGCGGCACGTCGGATCTCCACCCAGGTCTGTGTCGCCGGGGGCGGCCCGGCCGGGCTGATGCTCGGGTTACTGCTGGCCCGCGCCGGCGTACCGGTGGCGGTGCTGGAGAAGCACAGCGACTTCCTCCGCGACTTCCGCGGTGACACCGTCCACCCGTCCACGATCCGGCTGCTGGACAGGCTCGGGCTGACGGAGAAGTTCCTCGCGCTGCCGCACCGCAAGGTCGGTCAGCTGCGGGTGATCGCCGGGCAGACCACTTACCAGGTCGCCGACTTCTCCGCGCTGCCGTTGCCGTACAACTATCTGGCGTTTCTGCCGCAGTGGGACTTCCTGGACTTTCTCGCCGACGAGGCGGCGGCGTACCCGCACTTCACGCTGCTGCGATCCACCGAGGTCACGGAGTTGATCACCGAGCAGGGCACAGTACGCGGGGTACGTGCCACCAGCCCGGACGGTCCGGTGGAAGTCGCCGCCGAGCTGACCGTGGCATGCGACGGCCGCGACTCGGACGTACGCCGGCTGCTCGGTCTCACGCCGCGCGAGTTCGGCGCCCCGATGGACGTGCTGTGGTTCCGGCTGCCCCGCCACGACACCGACGGCGACGGGCTGCTGATGCGGATCGGCGCCGGCCAGCTGATGCTCACCATCGACCGCGGCGACTACTGGCAGATCGCGTACGTGATCCGCAAGGGCGGGTACGAGCAGGTGGTCGCGCGTGGCCTGCCGGCGTTCCGCGAGGCGGTGGCGGGGCTCGACCCGGAGCTCGCCGACCGGGTGGACCAGATCACCGACTGGGATCAGGTGAAGATGCTCACCGTGCAGGTCAACCGGCTGCGCCGGTGGCACGCACCGGGCGCACTCATGATCGGGGACGCGGCACACGCGATGTCGCCGGTCGGCGGCGTGGGCATCAACCTGGCGCTGCAGGACGCGGTCGCCACGGCGCGGCTGCTGGCCGGCCCGTTGCGCGCTGGCCGGCTCACCGAGGCCGACCTGGACCGGGTACGCCGTCGCCGGCGCTGGCCTACCGTCGGCACTCAGCTGGTGCAGCGGCTCATCCAGCGCGGCATGATCGGGGCGGTGCTGAGCCCCGGCCACGAGGCGGCGGCACCACTGCCGATGCGGCTGGCCAACCGGCTGCGCCCGATGCGGCGGATGGCGGCCCGCGCGGTCGGGTTCGGCCTGCGCCCCGAGTACGAAGCCCCACCCCCGGCC
>JBOGDG010000227.1:0-5743 GCA_050701655.1 Micromonosporaceae bacterium | reverse complement strand
CACCTGCAGTACGCCGCCACCAAGCAGCAGCACATCGACGCGGTACGCCAGTCCGTCGCCAACTCCGCGGCGTACAAGGACCGGCTGGCCACGGCCCCGAACTTCATCGAGACGTTCGAGGCGGTCATCCAGGACACCAAGATCCAGTTCACGCCGCAGAAGAACTTCTTCGATGCCACCACCTCGTGGGCCGCCGCGTTGCAACAGGTCTACGGCGGCTCGGACGCCAAGTCCACCCTGGACAAGCTGGCGAGTGACCTGGAGGGGAGGGTCAACGGCTGATGGCGGTCACCGCAGCGCCCGCGCGACGCCGTGACGGCGCCGCCCCGCCTCCCCTGGACACAGCGCCCACCGTGTCCCGGCGTCGCCGGGCGCTGCGGCCCTACCTGCTCGCCGTACCCGCGGTGGTGCTGTGTGCCGGGATCCTCTACCCGTTCTTCCTGGCGGTGGCGTACACCTTCTACAACTTCTCCGACGCGAACCCGCAGCCGAGCTTCGTGGGTTTCGACAACTACGCCGCGATCTTCTCCGACGCGTCGTTCTGGCACTCGGTACAGGTCACGGTGGTGTTCGCGGTGGCCGCCACGGCGGTCGAGACCGTGCTCGGCGTCGGGGTCGCACTGCTGCTCAACCGCAGCAGCCTGATCGGACGGATCTTCGAGCGGGCGCTGATCGTGCCGCTGATGGTCGCGCCGATCATCGCGGCGATCATGTGGAAGCTGCTGCTGCTGCCCGAGGTCGGCTGGGTCCGCCCGGTCGCCGAGGCGCTCGGCTTCTCCGGCTACAGCGGCACCGACTCACCGGTCATGGCCCTCGTCTGGTCGGTGGTGGTGGACGTGTGGATCTACACGCCGTTCGTGGCGATCCTCGCGTTGGCCGGGCTGCGCTCGCTGCCGAACTCGCCGTTCGAGGCCGCGGCCGTGGACGGGGCCCGGTGGTGGCTCACCTTCCGCAGGTTGACACTGCCGATGCTCTGGCCGTACGTGCTGGTCGCGGTCATCTTCCGGCTGATGGACTGCCTGAAGGTCTTCGACATCATCTACGGCCTGACCACCGGCGGCCCCGGTGACGCCACCACCACCATGCAGATCAACGCGTACCTGGAGGCGATCAGCTACGCCCGGTACAGCCGCGGAGTGACCCATATGTTCATCCTCTGGATCGCGGTGTACGTGATCTCGATGATCCTGGTCCGCTACCTGAACAAGATCCAGGCCCGATCGGCGGGGGTGTGAGCCGATGCCGACTCTGACGAAGAAATCCGTGACCGGGGGGCTGGCGAACCTGGCGCTGATCGGGTACTTCGCGTTCTCCCTGATCCCGGTCGCGTTCATCATCGCGCTGAGCCTGAAGACCAACGCCGAGCAGACCACGACGTACCTGTCGTTCACCCCGACGTTCGAGAACTACTCCACGGTGCTGGGGTTGGACGGCGGCGGGTCGTCGTACCTGCGGTTCTTCGGGGCCAGCCTGATCACGTCGGTCGGGGCGGTGCTGGTGTCGCTGCTGATCGGGATCCCGGCGGCGTACGCCGCGGCCCGGCACCAGTTCCGGGGCAGCGAGAACCTGTTGTTCACGCTGCTCAGCTTCCGGTTCGCGCCCGAGCTGATCGTGATCATCCCGCTGTCGGTGATCTACCAGCAGCTCGGCCTGTACGACACGTTCTTCGGGATGATCTGGGTGCTGCAGCTGGTGACCATGCCGCTGGTGGTGTGGATCCTGCGGTCGTTCTTCCGGGACCTGCCGGTGGAGCTGGAGCAGGCCGCGCTGCTGGACGGCTACACCCGGCGGCAGGCGTTTCTGAAGCTGGTGCTGCCGCTGGTACGCCCCGGGATCGCCGCGGTCTGCCTGCTGGCGTTCATCTTCGCCTGGAACAACTTCATCTTCCCGTTCACGCTCACCTCCAGTAACGCGCAGACCGTGACGGTGAGCTCGTTGGCGTTCCTCGGCGGCAACCAGGTGCGGTTCAACCTGGTCGCCGCGGGCGCCGTGATGGCCGCGCTTCCGCCGCTCGTGCTGGCGCTGTTCATCCAGCGCTACCTGGTACGCGGCCTGTCGTTCGGGGCGGTGAAGGGCTGATGGCGACGATCGAGGTTCAGGGCCTGCACAAGACGTTCGGCCGGGGCGGCAACGCGGTCGCCGCGCTCTCCGACGTGTCGTTCGAGGTCGGGGACGGCGAGTTCTTCTGCCTGCTCGGCCCGTCCGGAGCGGGCAAGACCACCACCCTGAAGAGCATCGCGGGCCTGGTCGAGCCCGACGCGGGCACCATCCACATCGGCGGCGAGGACGTCGCCGCGATCGAGCCGACCCACCGCAACCTCGCGATGTGCTTCGAGAGCTACGCGCTCTACCCGCAGCTCAACGCGTTCGACAACATGGCCTCGCCGCTACGGTCACCGCGGCTGAAACTGTCCGCCGCCGAGGTACGGGAGCGGGTGCAGCACTCCGCCGACATGCTCGGCATCGGTCACCTGCTCGACCGCGCGGTCACCCAGCTGTCCAACGGGCAGCGGCAGCGGGTCGCGCTCGGCCGGGTGCTGGTACGGCCGGCGCACGCGTACCTGCTGGACGAGCCCCTCGCCCACCTGGACGCGAAGCTGCGGGCCACGATGCGGGCCGAGCTGAAGGCGATCAGCCACGACGACAAGACCACCACCGTGTACGTCACCCACGACTACGTCGAGGCGCTGTCCCTGGCGGACCGGATCGGGGTGATCCGCAACGGCCGGATCCTGCAGGTCGGCACCCCGGAGCAGGTGTGGGCGAAGCCGGGGAACGCGTTCGTGGCGCAGGCGTTCGGCAAGCCCCGGATCAACGCGGTGCACGGGGCGCTGGCGGCGCGCAACGGCGACCTGCGGTTCGTCAGCGGTGACGGCGCGTTCCAGATCTCAGCCCCCGCGGTGGACGCCGGGGAAGGCGAGCAGGTCCAGCTCGGGATCCGGCCCCGCGACGTGGCGCTGCACCTCGGTGCCGGAGACGTACCGGCCGGGCGGGTACGCATCGAAGGCTCGGTCTACGTACTGGAGCACCTGGGACGGCAGACGGAGGTGACCGTACAGATCGGAGAGGCCTTGATCTCGGTGGTGGTGCCGCGTACTGCGGTGCCGGCGATGGCTTTGGACGACAAGGTCGGCGTGCTCATCGACCCGTCGACCGCGCACGTCTTCCTGTCGGGGGACGAGGGGAGGCGAATCTCACCGTGACCGTGGAGGACCACGAGAAGGTACGAAGCCCGGAGCAGCGCCAGAAACAGATCGCCGACGTGGTGATGGAACGCGGCAGCCTCTCCGCGCAGGAGCTGGCCGGCATGTTCTCCGTCAGTGTGATGACGGTGCACCGCGACCTGGACGAGCTGGAACGGCAGGGCATCGTACGCAAGTACCGGGGTGGCGTGACGGCACAGCCCTCCGGGGTGTTCGAGTCCAATGTGGCGTACCGGCAGAAGGCGATGCGGGAGCAGAAGCGGGCGATCGCCAAGCACGCCGTACAGCACGTCGAGCCAGGGATGTCGATCATGCTGGACGACGCCACCACGACGGAGGAGATGATCCCGCACCTGTCCGGCCTGGCGCCGCTGCGGGTGGCCACCAACTACCTCAACGCGCTGCGCCAGCTCAGCCAGATCCGCGGGATCGGGCTGATGGCGATAGGCGGCGACTACGACCCGCTGCACGACTCGTTCCTCGGGACCACGTGTCTGGAGTGCATCGAGGCGATCCGGGTGGACGCCGTTTTCGTCTCCACGTCGGCGCTGTCCGGGCGATACGCGTACCACCAGGAGGACCGGATCGTGGCCGTGAAGCGCAAGATGCTGGAGGCCGCGGCGAAGCGCTACCTGCTGATGGACCACACGAAACTGGGCAAGGTGGCGCTGCACCGGCTGGTGCCGCTCACCGAGTTCGACCTGGTGATCGTGGACGCCGGCGCCTCCCCGGAGGCCCTGGCCGACCTGGAGCGGCACAACGTCCGGTACGAGGTGGCCTCGTGATCACCGGGGTGGTCTTCGACCTGGACGGCGTGATCGTCGACAGCGAGCACCTCTGGGAGGAGAGCTGGGTCGCCTGCTGCGAGCGGCGGGGCGCGTCCTGGACCGCGGAGAACACGACGGCGTGTCAGGGGATGAGCCCACCGGAGTGGGCCGGGTACATCGCGGAGAAGCTCGGCGACCCCGGCGCGGCCGGCGCGATCCAGGAGGAGTGCGTCGAGCACGTCGTCGACGCGATCCGGCACGGCCACGCGCCGCTGCTGGACGGCGCCGGCGACCTGATCCGGCAGGTCAGCGCGCAGGTCCCGTTGGCGCTGGCGTCGTCGGCCGCCCGCCGGGTGATCGACGCGGTGTTGAGCGAGCACCGGATCACCGACCGGTTCGGCGCCACCGTGTCCAGCGAGGAGGTGCCGCGGGGAAAACCCAGCCCCGACGTGTACGCCGAGGCCGCCCGCCGGATAGGCGTCGCCGCCGGCACCGGGATCGCCGTCGAGGACTCCAGCAACGGGATCCGGGCCGCCCATGCCGCCGGGCTGTCCGTGGTGGCGATCCCCAACCCGGTGTACCCGCCGAAGCCGGACGCCCTGGAGCTGGCCGACCACGTCGCCACCGACCACGGCGACGCGCTCGACTACCTGCTCGCCCGGCTCCGCGGCGACGGTGAGGTGCCCGGCGATGGTGAGGTGTCCGGCCGCGGCGACGGTGAGGTGTCCGGCGGCCAGACCGCCCCGAGGAAGGAGAGCCGAGGATGACCCGCCTCTACAACGACCCGGCCAGCTTCAAGGACGACATGGTGGAGGGCTTCGTCGCCGCGTACGGGCGGTACGTGCAGCGGGTGCCCGACTCGTCCGGGGTGATGCGTGCCGGGGGGCCGCGGCGGGGCAAGGTGAGCGTGATAGTGGGCGGCGGCTCCGGGCACTATCCGGCGTTCTGCGGGCTGGTGGGTCCCGGGCTCGCCGACGGCGCCGTGATCGGGGACATCTTCACCTCGCCGTCGACGCGACAGGCGTACCAGGTGGGGAAGGCGCTGGACGGCGGAGCCGGGGTGCTGTTCAGCTACGGCAACTACGCCGGCGACGTGATGAACTTCGGCCTCGCCGAACGTCAGCTCCGCGACGAGGGGATCGACTGCCGTACGGTGCTGGTCACCGACGACATCGCCTCGGCCCCGGTGGACACCCCTGAGAAGCGGCGCGGCATCGCGGGCGACTTCTGCGTCTTCAAGGTGATGGGCGCGGCCGCCGAGCGGGGCGATCCGATCGACGAGGTGGAACGGCTCGCCCGCAAGTCCAACGACGTGACGCGTACCCTCGGCGCGGCGTTCGCCGGCTGTACGTTCCCGGGCAGGACCGAGCCGCTGTTCACCGTCGACCCGACCAAGATGGAGCTCGGCCTCGGGATCCACGGCGAGCCGGGGGTACGTACCACCGACCGGCTCTCCGCCTCCGAGCTGGCCTCGGAGCTGGTGGACGCGCTCCTGGAGGAACGGCCGGAGGGCGCCGACGGCCGGGCCGCCGTGATCCTCAACGGCCTCGGCTCCACCAAGTACGAAGAGCTCTTCGTGGTCTGGAAGGACGTCCTGCCGAGGCTCCAGGCGGCCGGCGTCGAGGTGGTGACCCCCGAGATCGGCGAACTGGTGACCAGCCTCGACATGGCCGGCTGCTCCCTGACCCTCTTCTGGCTGGACGACGAACTCGCCGAGCTGTGGGACGCCCCGGCCGACACCCCGGCGTTCCGGCGCGGCGACCTGAGCCGGCT
>JBOGDG010000226.1:0-5744 GCA_050701655.1 Micromonosporaceae bacterium | reverse complement strand
CAGCACGGCTTACCACCTGGCCGCCGCTGGCGTGCCCGACGTGGTGCTGGTCGACAAGGGCCCGCTCGGGTCCGGCTCCACCTCCAAGGCCGCCGGCGGCGTACGCGCCCAGTTCTCCGACCGGGTCAACATCCTGCTCGGGCTGCGCGGCCTGGAGACGTTCACCCACTTCACGGAACGTTTCGGCCAGGAGATCGATCTGCAGCGGGCGGGGTACCTGTTCCTGCTCGATTCGGACGAGACCGTACGCGCGTTCGAGCGCAACGTCGCGCTGCAGAACGAGCTCGGCGTGCCCAGCCGGATGATCTCCGTCGCGGAGGCGAAGCGGCTCTCGCCGCTGATCGCGACGGACGGGCTGCTGGCGGCGGCGTACTCGCCGGACGACGGGCACTGCACGCCGGAGTCGGTCGTCCTCGGGTACGCCACCGCCGCGCGTCACCACTGCGCGCGGCTGATCGCCAACTGCTGCGCGACCGGCATCGAGATCGACGGCGACCGGATTGTCGCGGTCGCCACCGAGCGCGGGCGCATCCAGACCGACACGGTGGTCTGCGCGGCCGGCGCCTGGTCCCGCCAGATCGGCGAGTGGGCCGGGGTCGACCTGCCGGTGACCCCGCTGCGCCGCCAGGTCCTGGTCACCGAACCGATGCCCGATCTCGACCCCGACACCCCCTTCACCATCGACTTCGGCGCCAGCTTCTACATCCACCGGGAGGGCCAGGGTCTGCTGCTGGGCATGTCGGACCCGGACGAGACGCCAGGATTCAAACTGACCCGTACCGACGGCTGGCTGCCGGCGCTGGGCGAGGCGATGGCGCGCCGCGCCCCCGACCTGCTGGACGTCGGCATCGCGAGCGGCTGGGCGGGGCTGTACGAGATGACCCCGGATCACAACGCGCTGATCGGCGAGGCGAGCCAGGTCGGGCGCTTCCTCTACGCGACCGGCTTCTCCGGCCACGGCTTCATGATGGGTCCCGCCGTCGGCGAGGTGATGCGGGACCTCTACCTCGGCCGGGCGCCGTTCGTCGACATCAGCGGGTTCCACGCCGGCCGGTTCGCCGACGCTGAGACCCGCCCGGAACTGAACATCGTGTGACGGCCTCAGCGTCGCCGGCGTACCACCAGGACGGCGGAGTCGACCCGCGGCGGGGGCCCGAACGCCGTACGGGGCACCCGCAGGCCCTGCCACACCCGGTACCGCTGGCGCCAGCGGTCGGACGCGCGGCCTTCGGCGTACCGGCGCACCGCGGCACGTTGCAGCACGATGTCGGCGGCAGTGAGCCGGGAGTCTCGCACCAGCAGGGTGCGCAGCAGCGTGCTCGACAAGTGGTACGGCGGATTCGACACCACCCGGAACGGGCGGCCCGGCAACCGGAGCTGGCCGGCGTCGGCGTGCACTACCGTGACCGGATCCCCGGCGAACCGCTGCTTCAACCGCGCCAGTCTCCCGGGGTGCAGCTCCACCGCGATCACCCGGGCGCCCGCGCTCACCAGGTGACGCGTCAGCGCGCCTTCACCGGCGCCGATGTCGAGCACCAACTCGCCTGGGCGGACGGCGGCGGCCGCGACCACCCGCGCGGCCCAAGCGTCAACGAGCGGGCGCCAGCCCCACTCCCGCCGTGACCGACCCGCGGACACGACGCACCATCACGAAGAAAGCCATGTCGCGACGGTACGGACGGCGCCGGGTCAGGCTCAACTGAGTTTGGCGCCCTTCGCGCGGTTGTACGCGTCCTGCGCGCCGACCACGGATGGCATCTGCGACTCGAGCCACTCGATCAGGTCGATCAGCCTGGTGGCCGCGTCGCGGCCCAGCGGGGTGAGGCTGTACTCCACCCGCGGCGGGATCGTCGCCTCGGCCTTGCGGTGCACGAAGCCGTCCCGTTCCAGGGCCTGCAGCGTCTGGGCGAGCATCTTCTCGCTCACCCCTTCCACGCGCCGGCGCAGCGCGTTGAACCGGTACGGCCCTTCGCTGAGCGCCGCGAGCGCCAGGATGCCCCACCGCCCCGTGATGTGCTCCAGGGTCGCGCGCGAAGGGCAGCCGCGGCCGAAAACGTCGAAGACGAGCTCGGTGAACCCGTCCGGAGCAGCGCGCTGGTCCGCGGGGCGCTGGGCGGGACCCGCCGTGCGCGGATCCGCTGTGGGCGTGGACATGCCTTAAACCATACGTCCCCACAGCGCTACCCGCACGTGATGTACATCCCAGAGGTTGGTACTTTCTAGAAGTTAGTGCCATCTTCGGGTTAGCGACACCGTGAGCGGCGCGGAAGCGGCGCTCCGAGCGGACCCGCAACCCCGACCCGAGGAGCAACACATGATCACTGTCACCGGCGCCACCGGCCAGCTCGGCCGGCTGGTCGTGGAGAACCTGCTGGAGCGCGGCGTGCCCGCCACTGAGATCACCGCCGCGGTGCGTACGCCCGACAAAGCCGCCGACCTCGGCGTGGCCGTACGACAGGCCGACTTCGACGAGCCTGACACTCTCGCCGACGCGTTCGCCGGCACCGACAAGCTGCTGCTGATCTCCACCAACGGCTCCGACGATCTGCGGATCGCCCAGCACCGGGCCGTGGTCGCGGCGGCCGCCGAGGCCAAGGTCGGCCAGCTCGTCTACACCTCGATCGTCGACGCCGCACAGAACCCGCTGGCGCTGGCGCGGACGCACCGTACGACCGAAGGGGTGATCCGGGACGCCGACCTGCCGTACGTCTTCCTCCGCAACAACTGGTACGCCGAGAACTACACCGCCACGCTCCAGGACGCCGTCGGCAGGGGCGGCCTGGTCGGCAGCGCGCAGGACGGCCGGATCGCCGCCGCGACCCGCGACGACTACGCGGCTGCCGCGGCGGCGGTGCTCGCCACCAATGGACACGAGGGCGCGGTGTACGAGCTGACCGGCGACACCGCCTGGACGCTCGCCGAGCTGGCCCACGAGGTGTCGAAGCAGACCGGCAAAGAGATCAGCTACACCGACCTGCCGCCGGAGCAGTACCAGCAGATTCTGCTCGGCGCCGGCCTCCCCGACTTCTTCGCCGAGGTCCTGGTCGACGCCGAGGTGAAGATCGCCGACGGCGCGCTCGCCGAGGCCACCCCCGACCTGAGCCGCCTGATCGGACGCCCCACCACCTCCCTCCCCGACGCCGTCGCCACTGCCCTCAAGAGCTGACCACCCCACTTGGGGTGTCAGGTGGCGGTTCTAAAACGGGCATCACGGACACCGCAACCACCATCTGCCACCCCAAGTGGACCAGCGGGAGCGTCAGGCGGCGGTGAGGATGAGGCCGCTGGTGGGTACGCCGGTGCCGGCGGTGACCAGCACTCGGGCCGCGTCCGGAATCTGGTTGACGGCGGTGCCCCGGAGTTGGCGTACCGCCTCGGCGATCCCGTTCATGCCGTGCAGGTACGCCTCCCCCAGCTGCCCGCCGTGCGGGTTCACCGGCAGCCGGCCGTCCAGCTCGATGCCGCCGTCGGCCACGAACCCCGGCGCCTCGCCGCGGCCGCAGAACCCGAGCTCCTCCAGCTGCACCAGCACGAACGGGGTGAAGTGGTCGTAGAGGATCGCGAGATCGACATCGGACGCCGCCAGGCCAGCCGCCGACCAGAGTTGCGTGGCGACCAGGCCCATCTCGGGCAGCCCGGTCAGGTCGTCGCGGTAGTAGCTGTTCATCACGTACTGGTCGGGGCCGCTGCCCTGCGCTGCCGCGGCGATCATCGCGGGCGGATGCGGCAGGTCGGCCGCGCGCGCCGGGCTGGTCACCACGAGCGCCACCCCGCCGTCGCTCTCCTGGCAGCAGTCGAGCAGCCGCAACGGCTCGGTGATCCAGCGGGACGCCTGATGGTCTTCCAGGGTGATCGGCCGGCGGTAGAACCAGGCGTACGGGTTGGTCGCGGCGTGCCGGCGCATCGCCACCGAAACCCGGCCGAAGTCCTCGCTGACAGCGCCGTACGCGTGCATGTAGCGGCGGGCGGACATCGCGACCGTCGCGGCGGGTGTGGCGAGCCCCATCGGGTAGTGCCAGCCGTTGTCAATGCCGGCCGACGTGGCCTGCTGCACCGCGCCGGCCTGCACCCGGCCGAACCGGGTACCGGAGCGCTCGTTGAACGCCCGGTAGCAGACCACCACGTCGGCGACCCCGGTGGCGACCGCCATCGCCGCCTGCTGCACGGTGGCGCACGCCGCTCCCCCGCCGTACCCCACGCGGCTGAAGAACTTCAGGTACGGCACGCCCAGCTCCCGCGCCACCGCGATCTCCGCGTTGGCGTCCATCGCGAAGGTCACCATGCCGTCCACATCGGACGGTGCCAGCCCGGCATCGGCCAGCGCGGCGCGTACCGCCTCGGCGGCGAGCTGCAGTTCGCTGCGGCCGGAGTCCTTGGAGAACTCGGTGGCCCCGATCCCGACGACCGCCGCGGCGCCGTTCACCGGGTCACCCGTACGGTCGCGGTCACGTGGTCGCCGATGCTGTTGCTGCCGACCACCTCGACGGTCTGCTCGCCAGCGTCCTCCTCGACCACCCGGCCGCGGAACACCAGGGTGTCGTACGCGTAGCAGGGCACCCCGAGCCGCAACGCGATGTTGCGGATCTCCGCGTCCGGGCCGGCCCAGTCGGTGACGTACCGCTGCACCAGGCCGGTGGTGGCGAGGATGTTGAGGAAGATGTCCTTCGAGCCGCAGGCCACCGCGGCGTCCCGGTCGTGGTGTACGTCCTGGAAGTCCCGGGTGGCGAGCGCGGTGCTGATGACGAAGGTCGGCGTCGCCTCGATCCGCAGCTCGGGCAGGGTCGTCATCGTGACACCTCCGGACGCCATACCGGCAGCGTCAGCCCGTCGTCGATGCGCTGGAAGTCGACCCGCACCGGCATCCCGACCGTCACGGCGCCCGGATCGACGTCGACCAGCTCGGCGAGGAACCGTACCCCCTCGGGCAGCTCGACCAGCGCCACCGCATAAGGCACGGCGCGCCCCGGCATCGGCGGGTGGTGGTGCACCACGAAGCTGAACACCTCGCCCCGGCCCTCCGCCACCACGAAGCCGCGGTCCGCGGCGCCGCAGCGTGGGCACATCGGACCCGGCGGGTGGCGCAGCAGACCGCACGCCTCGCAGCGCTGGATCCGCAGCTCACCCGCGGCGGTGCCCTCCCAGAAGTACGCGGTGTCCCGGCTCACCGGCGGCCTTAACGGCGTGCCCGTCGGGGCCGGCGCGGGCTTGTACTTGAGCACCCGGAACAGCATCTCGGCCACCGGCTCGTCACCGGCGTACCAGCTGCTGCGGGTGGTCACGAACCAGCCCTCGCCGAGCGCGGTGCGCTTCGGCCCGGTGACCTCCTCCAGCCGCGAGGTCACCGACACGTGCTCCCCCGGCCGCAGATAGCGGTGGTACGTATGCTCGCAGTTCGTCGCCACCACGGAGGGGTAGCCCGCCTCGTCGAGCACCGACATCATCACGCCGAGCGGGTCGTCGGGGGCGCGGTCGCCGCGCAGCCCGTACATGGTCCAGACCTGGATCATCGCCGGTGGAGCGACCTCGGGGTAGCGCGGGTGCGCGTCGCCGAGCGCCTCGGTCCAGTGCCGGATCATCGGCGCGTTCACCGGATCCGGGGCGAGTCGGGGCGCCGAGTCGCCGCGCGCCTTCAGCTTCTCGGCCGCCTCCAGAATCTCGGCCGCGGTGGGTGAGACCGCGGTGGGTGAGGCGCCGGGTGGCGCAGGGGCCGGTGAGGCGCCGGGCGCGGCCGGGGCGGGTGAGGC
>JBOGDG010000225.1:0-5808 GCA_050701655.1 Micromonosporaceae bacterium | reverse complement strand
GCGCTGGCCGACGCCGCCGCCCGGCGCGCCGCCGACCCGGTGCTCGGTGGGCTGCCGATCGGCTGGCGCAACGTCGCCTCGCAGCCGACCCGCAAGACCTTTGGCACCAGCTCCGGCCCGGTCGAGGTCGCGTACCGGCTCACCCGCGACGGCCTGCTCGCCGAAGACCATCCGGGGGTACGCCTGATCGAGGCGACCCCGACCCGGGTCGTGCTGGAGTCCGACGGGGTACGGCACCGGTTCGCGGTGGCGGCGTACCCCGGAATGGTCTGTGTCGACTCCCCGCTCGGCGCGGTCAGTCTGGCACCGGTGGACCGGTTCGGAGATCCCGCCGACCAGGTCGCCGCCGGCTCGCTGCTGGCCCCGATGCCGGCCGCCGTGGTGGCGGTGCACGTGGCCGAAGGGGACCGGGTGAGCGCCGGCGCCGCGCTGCTGGTGCTGGAGGCGATGAAGATGCAGCAGACCATCAACGCCGCCGCCGACGGGGTGGTCCGTTCGGTGAACGTACAGGTGGGAAGCCAGGTCGACGCGGGCAGCGTACTCGCCGTCGTGACACCAGAGGAGAGCTGAGATGGACTTCCGGGAGAGCGAGGAGCGGCGGGCGCTGCGGGAAGCGGTGGTGGCGCTCGGCGCCAAGTACGGCCCCGAGTACATGCGGGAGAAGGCCAGCACCGGCGGCAAGACCACCGAGCTGTGGACCGAGGCCGGCAAGCTCGGCTACCTCGGGGTCAACCTGCCCACCGAGTACGGTGGCGGAGGCGGCGGCATCGGTGACCTGGCCGCCGTCTGCGAGGAGCTGGGCGCGGCGGGCTGCCCGCTGCTGCTGATGGTGGTCTCACCAGCGATCTGCGGCACCATCATCAGCCGGTACGGCACCGACGAGCAGAAGCAGCGCTGGATCCCGCCGCTCGCCGACGGGTCGCTGACCATGGTGTTCGCGATCACCGAGCCGGACGCCGGCTCCAACGCGCACCGGATCACCACCACCGCCCGCCGGGACGGCGACGGCCCCGACGCGGGTTGGCGGCTGTCCGGGCAGAAGGTGTTCATCTCCGGGGTGGACGAGGCGGCGTCGGTGCTGGTGGTGGCGCGTACCGAGGACGCCAGGACCGGCGACCTGAAGCCGGCGCTGTACGTGGTCCCCACCGACGCGGAGGGGGTGACGTACCAGCAGATCGAGATGGAGTTCCCGTCGCCGGAGAAGCAGTTCACCGTCTTCCTCGACAACGTGGCGCTGCCGTCCGGCGCGCTGGTCGGCGACGAGGACGCGGCGCTGCTGCAGCTGTTCGCCGGGCTGAACCCGGAGCGGATCATGGCCTCGGCGTTCTCGCTCGGCATCGCCCGGTACGCGCTCGACCGGTCCGTCGAGTACGCCAAGAACCGGCAGGTCTTCAAGCAGCCGATCGGCGCGCACCAGGCGATCGCGCACCCGCTGGCGCAGTCCGCGATCGAGATCGAGCAGGCGAAACTGCTCACCGCCAAGGCCGCCTGGCTGTACGAGTCCGGCGACGACCTGGCCGCCGGGGAAGCCGCCAACATGGCCAAGTACGCGGCGGCCGAGGCGGCGGTGCGTACCGTCGACGCGGCCGTACAGACCCACGGCGGCAACGGCCTGACCAGGGAGTACGGCATCGGCGCGCTGCTGGGCGCGGCGCGGGTGGCCCGGATCGCGCCGGTCAGCCGGGAGATGATCCTCAACTTCGTCGCGATGCACACGTTGGGGCTGCCGAAGTCGTACTGAGATGATCGGCGGACCGACCGAATGGAGTGACATGACCGACGACGTGGCCACGCCCGAGCGGCGGGGAGCGGGAACGACAGCTCACCTCAGCGTCGAGGCCGGGATCGCGACGATCACGCTGGACTCGCCACACAACCGCAACGCGCTGTCGCGTCAGCTGGTGACCGAGCTGTTCGACCGGCTCGAAGCCGCGGCGGCCGACCCGGCGGTACGCGCGGTGGTGCTGACCCACACCGGCGGCACCTTCTGCGCCGGCGCCGACCTGAGCGAGGCGGCCGCCGGCGGCATGGCGGAAGGCACCGCGGCGCTGCTGCGGCTGCTACGTACGATCGTCGCGCTGCCGAAACCGGTGGTGGCCCGCATCGACGGCAACGCACGCGCCGGCGGGCTCGGGCTGGTCGGTGCCTGCGACATCGCGGTCGCCTCCGAGAAGTCCACGTTCGCCTTCACTGAGGCCCGGCTCGGGCTGGCGCCGGCGATCATCTCGCTGACCGTGCTGCCCCGGCTGGACGCCCGCGCGGCTGGCCGCTACTTCCTCACCGGCGAGAAGTTCGACGGCGCCGTCGCCGCCCAGGTCGGGCTCGTCACGTTCTCCGCGCCCGACGTCGACGCGGCGCTCGGCGACATTCTCGGCGGGCTGCGTGCCGGTTCGCCGCAGGGGCTCGCGGAGTCGAAGAAGCTGGTCACCGCCGAGGTCCTCCAGGAGCTGGACGAGCACGGCGAGGCGATGGGCGAGCTGTCCGCCCGGCTGTTCGCCTCCGACGAGGCACGCGAAGGCATGGTGTCGTTCCTGGAGCGCCGGCCGCCGCGATGGGCCACGGACCGGTCCTGATGGCCAGCCCCGAGCTGCTCCGCGAGCCACAGCAGGAACGCAGCCGGCTCACCCGCCGGCGGCTGCTGGAGGCGACCGTGGACTGCCTCGCCGAACGCGGCTGGTCCGGCACCACGGTCGCCGTGGTCGCCGAACGCGCCGGCGTCTCCCGGGGCGCCGCGCAGCACCACTTCCCGACACGGGAAGACCTGGTCACCGCCGCGGTACGACAGATGGCCGCGGTACGCGCGGAGCAGATCCGCGCCCGCGCCGCGGCCGGGCCGGCCGGGAAGCTGCGTACCGAGGAGGCGCTCGCGCTGTTGGCCGGGCACTTCACCAGCCCCGTCTTCAACGCCGCGCTGCAGCTCTGGGTGGCCGCGTCCACCGACCCGCAGCTGCGCCAGATCGTGGGGCCGCTCGAGGCCGAGGTCGGGCGCGAAGCCCACCGGTTCGCCGTCGAGCTGCTCGGCGCCGACGAAACCAAGCCAGGCGTACGCGAAGCCGTACAGGCCACCCTGGACCTGCTCCGTGGCCTCGGCCTCGCCAACCTCCTCAGCGACGACACAACGCGCCGCACCCGCCTCCTCCACCACTGGTCCGCCTACCTCGACACAGTCCTCACCTGACCGCCCCCCGCCCGCCCCCCGCTCCCGCCCCCGCCCCGCCCGCCCCGCGGCCCCGCTCACTTGGTGGGGGAAAGTGTTGCTCCAAAACGGATAAAGCGGACGCCGACGCAGCACTTTGGCCCACCAAGTGGGCTGGGGGCGCTGAGACTTCCGCACCGTTGTTACTCGGGGTAAGGTGTTGGGATGGATGTACTGATCACGGGCGCGGCGCGGGGTATCGGGGCGCAGACGGCGCGGCTGCTGGCCGCGAAGGGGCACCGGATCTCGCTGGTGGGGCTGGAGCCTGAGCTGCTGGCCGAGCTGGCCGCCGAGCTGGGGGAGCAGCACTGCTGGTTCCCCGCCGACGTCACCGACTCCGAGTCGCTGCGCGCCGCGGTCGCCGGCACTGTGGAGCGGTTCGGCGGGATCGACGTGGTGCTGGCCAACGCCGGCATCGCCAGCTACGCGACGGTGCGGATCGCCGACCCGGAGGCGTTCGCGCGGGTGGTCGACATCAACCTGACCGGCGTGTTCCGTACCCTCAACGCCACGCTCCCGTCGCTGATCGAGCGGAAGGGGTACGCGCTGATCGTCGCCTCGCTCGCCACGTACACCCCGATGCCGGGGCTCGCCGCGTACGCCGCCAGCAAGGCCGGCGTGGAATCGCTCGGCCACGCCGTACGGCACGAGATGGCCCCGTACGGCGTCCAGGTCGGCACCTGCCACCCGTCCTGGATCGACACCGACATGGTGCGTGCCGCCGAGGCTGACCTGCCGACGTTCAAGACGCTGCGCGGCAGGCTGCCGTGGCCGGCGAACGGGCTGACCACCGTGGAGAAGTGTGCCGAGGCGGTGGTACGCGGCATCGAGAAGCGTTCCCGCCGGGTGTACGTACCCCGCTCGGTCGCGCTGGTCAACGCCGCCCGAGCGCTGCTGGTCAGCCCGGTCGCCGACCTGCTGATCGGCCGCCAGGCCCGCACCCTGGTCCCCCAACTGGAGGACGAAGTCAGGCGCCTGGGCCGCCAGCACCAACGCCACGCGGCAGCGCCGGAGCCCGGCGCCACCCCGCAGTAGCTCCGCGCCGCAGCGGGCGGCTGGGGCGGGGAGGACGAGACTAGGCTGATCACCACAGCCGGTCGGGGTGGGCACGGATAGGGGCGGCATGGACCTCTCACCACGGGCGTTCGCCCGGATCGCGGAGCGGATGGGCGCCACCGCTCGCAACGCCCTGGAAGTGGCGTGGCAGGGAGGGCTCGCCGTCGAGGAGGACTCGGCGCCGTACGCGGTGCTGGCCCGGCACGCGACGTACCGGCTGCGGCGCTACTTCCCGGACCGGGCGGACCCCGACCAGGCGGTGCAGGAGCGGCCGGTGGTGCTGATGGTGCCGCCGCTGATGGTCTCCACCGAGGTGTACGACGTCTCTGCCGACGTCAGCGCGGTACGGATCCTCACCGACGCGGGTGTCGACTCGTGGGTGGTCGACTTCGGGGCACCCGAGCGGGAGGAAGGCGGGCTGGAACGCACCCTCACCGACCACATCCTGGCGGTCAGCCAGGCCGTCGACGAGGTACGCGAAGCGACCGGGCGCGACGTACACCTGGCGGGGTATTCGCAGGGCGGGATGTTCTGCTACCAGGCCGCGGCGTACCGGCGGGCGGAAGGCGTGGCCAGCATCGTCACCTTCGGCAGCCCGGTCGACGTACGGGGGCAGCTTCCGTTCGGGCTGCCGGAGGATATCGCCGTCAAGGGCATCGACCTGGTGGTCAACTCGGTGCTGGCGCAGCGCTACCTGCCGGCATGGGCGGTGCGTACCGGCTTCCGGCTGCTCGACCCCGGCAAGACCGTACGCCAGCAGCTGGAGTTCCTGCTGCAGCTGCACAACCGGGAAGCCCTGCTGCCGAGGGAGCGGCAGCGGCAGTTCCTGATGCAGGACGGCTGGGTGGCGTACCCCGGTCCGGCGATCCGGGATCTGGTGACGCAGTTTGTGGCGCACAACCGGATGGTCTCCGGCGGTTTCGTGGTCAACGACCGGATGGTCACCCTCGCCGACATCAGCTGCCCGGTGCTGTGCTTCGTCGGCGACGCCGACTCGATCGCGATCCCGGGGGCGGTACGCGCCATCCGCAAGGCCGCGCCGCGGGCGCAGGCGTACGAGGTGGCGATGCCGGTCGGGCACTTCGGGATGGTGGTCGGCAGCAAGGCGGCCGAGATCAGCTGGCCCACCGTCGCCGGGTGGGCGAAGTGGCGGGACGGGGTGGGCGAGCGGCCCCAGGTGGCGCCGATGAGCGCCGAGGACGTCACGCCGACCGTGACCGAGGGGATCGGCCACACGCTGCGTACCGCCGCCGAGGTGGGGGTGGGGCTGGCGCAGGGCGTGGTCGGCGCGGTCACCGGCACCGCGAAGACCGTCGGGCTGCTCACCGAGGAGGCGGTACGCCAACTGCCGCGGCTGCGCCGGCTGGAGACCGTACGCCCGGACACCCGGATCTCGATCGGGCTGGTGCTCGACGAGAACGCCGAGATGCGCCCCGACGACACCTTCTTCGTCTTCGACGGGCGCGGCCACACGTACGCCGCCGCGAAACACCGGATCGACAGCATCGTCGCCGGGCTGACCTCCGTCGGGGTACGCCAGGGCGACCACGTCGGGG
>JBOGDG010000224.1:0-5819 GCA_050701655.1 Micromonosporaceae bacterium | reverse complement strand
GCAGGTTGCGCACGGTCTCTTTGAGTTGGCCGACGCGCTGCCAGGCCGCCAGGGCCGTGAAGTCCTCCTGCTCTTCGGCGAGGAGGACCCGGGCGCGGCGCATCACGTTCTTGTCGTAGTCGGTGAGCGTCTTCATCGCTGGTCTCCTGTCGTCGGTGGCTTCCTGGTCGGCAGTACGAGGCTGGTGCGCTCGCGGCGCAGCTCGCGGATCAGGTCGCCGAGCCGGGCGACCAGGTAGTCGTACGCGCTGGCCTGCCCGAGCCGGAACGCGCGGGTCTCGCCGGGGTCTAGCGGGGGTACGTTGCTCACGGGAGCCTCCTTGGGGCTCTCAAGGCCCCGGGTCCACAGGTGTTCTCGCACCTGCCGGGGCCGCCTTATCCGAGCTACGCCATACTGAGGGTTCGGCAAGACCGCGGTCGGGCTGCACCGGGCGGCGTACCTGCTCTACACGTACGGCGGGCAGCTGCGGAAGTCGCGGGTGCTCGTCGTCGGGCCCAGCCGGGCGTTCCTGTCCTACATCGGTGCGGTGCTGCCGGCGCTGGGCGAGATCGACATCGACCAGCTGACGCTGGACGAGCTGGTCGGCCACGTGCCGGTACGCGCGCCGGACACCCCCGAAGCGGCGCGGGTGAAGCACGACCCCCGGATGGCGAAGGTGATCAGCCGCGCCATCGACAGCCAGTTTCGCGACCCGGCCGAGCCGCTCGTGGTGCCTGACGGCGGGATGCGCTGGCGGGTGCCGGCGCACGCGCTGCAGCGGCTGCTCACCGAGGTACGCGAGGCCGTCACGACCGAGCGGCTGCCGTACCGGACCGGGCGGGAACGGCTGGCCGCCCGTACCGTCGCGTTGCTGCAGCGGATGGCGGAGGCCCGGGGCGAGTCACCGGGCGAGGCGTGGCAGCGCCGGATGGCCCGCAGCAAGCCGGTACGCGGCTTCCTCGACGCCACCTGGCCGGAGCTCAAACCCGACGCGCTGATCGCGCGGCTGCTCTCCGACGCCGACTTCCTGGCGACAGCGGCGGACGGCGTCCTCACCGCGGACGAGCAGGCCGCGATCCGGTGGCCGAAGCGGCCCCGGTCGGTGAAGGCGGCCCGGTTCAGCGCAGCCGACGCGGTGCTGGTCGACGAGGCGTACGGGCTCACCGAACGGCTGGCCAGCTACGGGCACGTGGTGCTCGACGAGGCGCAGGACCTCTCGCCGATGCAGTGCCGCGCGATCGCCCGGCGCACCGGGCACGGCTCGCTGACCGTACTCGGGGATCTGGCTCAGGGGACCGCGCCGTGGGCGGCGCGGGACTGGCGGGACTCGCTGCACCACCTGGGGAAACCCGGCGCCGAGCTGACCGCGTTGACCACCGGTTTCCGGGTGCCTGCGGCAGTGGTGGAGCTGACGAACCGGCTGCTGCCCGCGCTGGAGGTGATGGTGCCGGAGGCGGTCTCGTTGCGGCACGACGGCCACCTCACGGTCCGCGCCACGTCCGAAATAGCTCCGGTGGTACGCGAAGCGCTGCGTCACGAAGGCTCGGTCGCCGTGATCGCCGCCGACGCCGCCGTACCGGCGCTGGCCGAGGCGCTGCCGGAAGACGAACGGCTCACGGTCCTGCCGGCGTCGCTGGCGAAGGGCCTGGAGTACGACCACGTGATCGTGGTCGAGCCGGCCGCGATCGTCGCCGCCGAGCCGCGCGGCCTGCACCGCCTGTACGTCGTCCTCACCCGCGCCGTCTCCCGCCTCGACGTCCTCCATGCCGACCCACTCCCGCCGGCGCTCGCGGCCATCTCATGATCGAGGCTTGTCGGCGGCCATAGACTGCGTTCACGCGTGGCGAGAGGCGGTCCGGGATGAAGCTCTCCGCACGACAGCAGCGGGCACTCGCGTCGATCTGCGACACCTTCTGTCCCGATACCGAGGCGCTTCCCCGGGCCAGTGAGCTGGGCGTACCGGAGGCGCTGCTGGGGGCGCTCTCGCATGCCCGGCCGGCGGAGCAGCGGCAGGTCGGACAGCTGTTGAGTCTGTGGGACAGCCGGGTGCTGACCGCGGTCGGCGGCGGCGGGCTCCGGCGGTTCAGCACGCTGCCGCGGGAGGCGCGGGAACGCGTACTGCTGTCGTGGGCCGACTCGCGGTCGGCGCAGCGGCGGGCGGCGTTCCAGGCGCTGCGCAAGGGCGCGCTGGTTTTCTATTACATGCTTCCGGGCCGGGACGGCGGCCGGAACCCGGTGTGGCAGCTGATGGGCTACCCGGGTCCGCTCGGTACGCCACCCGCCGCGCGCGCCAAGCCGCTCGCGCCCACCACCCCCGAGACCGACACGACGCTGGACTGCGACGTGGTGGTGGTCGGCTCCGGGGCCGGCGGCGGCACCACGGCGGGCGTACTGGCCGGGGCGGGGCTCGACGTGGTGGTGCTGGAGGCGGGCGGCTACTACGACCAGGCCGACTTCGACGGTACGGAGCTGGCCGCGATCACCGGCTACTACATGGCGGCGCCGAGCGCGACCGACGACCAGAGCGTCGCGCTGCTCGCCGGCGCCTGCCTGGGCGGCGGCACGGTGGTCAACTACAGCACCTCCTTCCGTACCCCCGGGGAGGTACGCGCGGAGTGGGCCTCGCACGGCGTACCGGCCTTCGACGGCGAGGACTACACCCGGTCGCTGGACGCGGTGTGCGAACGGCTCGGCGTCAACACCGACCACAACGCGCCGTCCGCCCGGGACAGGATCATGCGCGACGGCTGCGAGAAGCTCGGCTGGCACATCGACGCGATGCCGCGCAACGTGATCGGCTGTGACCAGGGGATCGACTGCGGCTACTGCGGCCTCGGCTGCCGCCGGGCGGCGAAGCAGTCCACCACCGAGACCTGGCTCGCCGACGCGGCCGCCGCCGGCGCCCGGCTGCTGGTACGTACCCGGGCGGAGCGGGTGATCGTGTCGAACGGCGCCGCTCGCGGCGTCGAGGCGGTGACCGCCGCCGGGCACCAGGTCACCGTACGGGCCCGGGCGGTGGTGGTGGCGTGCGGCGCGCTGCACACCCCTGCGCTGCTGCGGCGCTCCGGCCTGCGCAACCCGAACGTCGGCCGGCACCTGCGGCTGCACCCGGCGACCGCGCTGCTGGGCCGGTTCACCGAGGAGGTACGCGGCTGGGAAGGCACCATGCAGGCGCTGTACTCCGACCAGCACCGCCACCTCGTCAACGGGTACGGCGTGAAGTACGAAACCGCGCCGGCGCAGCCCCATGTCGCGCTGGTGTTCCTGCCGTGGCGCGGCAGCGCCCCGCATCTCAATCTGATCCGGCAGTACGCCCACTGGTCCCCGATGGGGGTAGTGCTGCGCGACCACGACAGCGGCGAGGTACGGGTCGGCCGCGACGGCGAGCCGGTGGTGCGGTACCGGCTGTCCGACTTCGACCGTACGAATCTGCGTACCGGGATCGACGGGGCGGCGCAGATCCTGGAGGCGGCCGGCGCCGTGGAGATCATGACTCCGCACACCAGCAGCGTCAGCTACCAACCTGGCCGGGGCAGCCGGGAACAGCTCATGGCCGACGCCGACGCCGCCGGGTACGGCGCGGGGCAGCTTCAGCTCGGCTCGTTCCACATCATGGGGTCGGCCCGGATGGGTGGCAGCGCCGCGACGTCCGCCTGCGACCCCACCGGCCAGACCTGGGAGGTACGCGACCTGTACGTCGGCGACGCGTCGGCGTTCCCCACCTCCTCCGGCGTCAACCCGATGATCTCGATCGAGGCGATCGCCCACATGAACGCCCGCGCCCTCGCCGCCCGCCTCACCTGAGACACCAGCCAGCAACCACCGCGGCCCGGCCCGGGTGTGGCACGATGCCGGCCAACCACGGAATCCGAGCGGAGAATCTCGTGACCCAGCCACCAGGCAATGCTCCGGCGTTGGCGTGCCCGCTCTGCCGCAACCAGGAGTTCCAGCAGGAGGTGGGGCGCAGCGATTCCCGGTGGGGCATCACCAGCCACCGGATGACGCTGATGATCTGCACCCGCTGCCGGTACGTGCTCCACTTCTACGACAAGCGCTCCATCTTCGACTTCGACTGAGCCCGCTGCCGGCCAGCAGGAGCCCGCCAGCCATCAGGTGAGCACGCCAGCGGGAAGGGCCGGTCAGTCCCCGGGGCGGATCGGCACCACCAGCGGGCCGTTCTCGCCATCGATGACGCGTACCCGGGCGTGGTAGTGGCGGGCGAGGTGGGCTTCGGTGAGCACCTCGGACGGGTTGCCGCGCGCCACCACCCGGCCGGCGTCGAGCAGCACCAGCGCCTCGGCGTACTCGCCGGCGATCACCAGGTCGTGCATCGTCGCGAGTACGGTGAGCCCGCGCTCGGCGCGCAGCCGGTCCACCAGCTCCAGCACCTCCTGCTGGTGCCCGATGTCGAGTGCCGTGGTCGGCTCGTCCAGCAGCAGCGTGGTCGCCCCCTGCGCCAGCGCACGCGCCAGGAACACCCGCTGGCGTTCCCCACCGGAGAGCGTCAGCAGCGGCCGGTCGGCGAAGCGTTCCAGATCCAGCAGCGCGAGCAGCTCCGCGGCCACCTCGCGGTCCCGCGGACCCTCCCGCCCCAGCACCGGCAGGTACGGCGTACGCCCCAGCAGTACGTAGTCGAGCACCGCCATCCCGGGCGGCACCACGGGTCGCTGCGGCACCAGGGCGACCGTACGGGCGCGCAGCCGGCGCGGCATCAACCGGACCGGTACCCCGTCCAACTCCACCCGGCCGGTGAACCGCAGCAACCCCGCCACGGCGCGCAGCAGGGTGGACTTGCCGGCGCCGTTCGGCCCGATCACGGTCACCCACGCACCGGCGGGCACGGTGAGGTCGACCCCGTCCAGGACCAGCGCCTTGTCCAGGCGTACCCCCAGGTCACGCACCTCGATCGCCGTCATACCGGAAGCCTCCACACCGACCGCACCGTCATACCGGCATCCGCCTCACCGAACGCAGCACGATGATGAAGAAGGGGGCGCCGAAGAACGCCGTGACCACCCCGATCGGCAGCTCCGAGGGCGCCAGCACCACCCGCGCCAGCAGGTCGGCGAAGGCCAGGAACGCGGCGCCGAACAGCACGCACAGCGGCAGGATCACGCGGTAGCTGTAGCCGGCGAGCAGCCGGATCAGGTGCGGCACGATGATCCCGACGAACCCGATCAGGCCGCTCACCGACACCGCCGCCGCCGCGGCCAGCGACGCCACCGCCAGCAGCCGGAACCGTACGAACGCCGGCCGCAACCCCAGGCTCGCCGCCTCCTCGTCCCCCACCGCCAGTACGTCCAGCCGGCGCGCGTGCAGCAGCAGGATCAGCACCGTGACCACGAAGTACGGCAGCAGCAGCCGTACGTCGTGCCAGCCGGAGACGGCGAGCTGGCCGAGCACCCAGGAGTAGACCTGCTGCACGGTGTCCGCGTCGCGCTGCATCAGGTAGGTCTGCACCGCGGTGAGGAAGTTCGCCACCGCCACGCCCGCCAGGATCAGCGTCGTCGTGGACCGGCCGGACCGACCCGCCGCGCCCAACCCGTACGTGAGCGCGACCGCGGCGAGCGCGCCGGCGAAGGCGTACACCGGGAGTTCCACCGGGGTCTGGGCCGGCAGCCCGGTGCGCAGCAGCACCGCGATCGTGGCCCCCAGCCCGGCGCCGGACGCCACCCCCAGCAGGTACGGGTCGGCGAGCGGGTTGCCGAACACCCCCTGGTACGCCCCGCCCGCCGTCGCCAGCAGCGCCCCGACCAGCAGCGCCAGCACCACCCGGGGCAGCCGCAGCTCGACCACGATCGCGGCCTGCCGTTCGGACAGCCCACTCGGCAGGTCGACGT
>JBOGDG010000223.1:0-5833 GCA_050701655.1 Micromonosporaceae bacterium | reverse complement strand
CGGCGGCCCCGTGCCCGCCGACACTCCCGCCGCACCGGCCGAGGCGAGCGCGAGGATCGCGTCTTCCAGGCTCGGCTCGGCGATCTCCAACCCGCCCAGCCGGCCCCCCGCGTCGACGATCGTGGTGGCGAGCGGCCCGGCGATGTCGTCGCGGTGCCGCAGCCGTACGGTCACCGCGCCGCCATCGGCCGGGGCGATTTCGGCGATGGTGCCGTGCCGGGCGGCGAAGTCGGTGGCCGCGGTCGCGATCGCCTCCGACGGGTTGGTGACGGTCACCCGTACCTCCCGGTGTACGTCGGTCGCCGCCTTCAGCGCGTCCGGGCTGCCCGCGGTGAGGTGGCGGCCCTGGTCGATCACGTACACGTGGTCGCAGAGCTGCTCCACCTCGGCGAGGTAGTGCGAGGTGAGCAGCACGCCGCGCCCCTCGGCGGCGAGCCGCGCGACCACCCGGCGCAACTCGCGGGCGATCGGCGCGTCCAGCCCCAGCGTCGGCTCGTCCAGCAGCAGGTACGCCGGATCGTTGATCAGCCCGCGCGCGATCGAGAGCCGCTGCGTCATGCCGCGGGAGTAGCGCTCCACCACGGTGCCGGCGGCGTCGGTGAGCCCCACCAGCTCGAGCAGCTCGTCGATGCGCGGCCGCAGGACGGCGCGCGGCACGTCGTACAGCTGGCCGAAGTACCAGAGGTTCTCGCGGCCGGTCATCCGGGCGTACACCATGCGTTCGCCGCCCGCGATCAGGTTGATCCGCTGCCGTACCTGGCGCGGGTGCGCCACCACATCGAGCCCGTCCACGGTGACCAGCCCGGTGGTGGGGCGCAGCAGGGTCGCGATGATCTTGATGGTGGTGGTCTTCCCGGCGCCGTTGAGGCCGAGCAGCCCGGTCACCCGCCCGGCCGGGATCGACAGGTCCAGCCCGTCGACAGCGGTCTTCACGCTGCGGCGCCGCAGCCAGCCCCGCTCCCGTACGGCGAAGGTCTTGCGGAGTTCGCGGATCTCGATCCCGGTGCTCATACGGTGCTCCGTCCGGTCGGCGGGGTGGGCTGCGGCGCGGTCGGGCGGGGGCCGGTGGCCGGCGTGGGTAGCGGCGTGACAGGCGGCGGGGTGGCGGGCGACAGCTCGGTGGGGGGCATCAGAGGCTCCGTTGCAGGGCGCGGCGTTCGGCGCGGGGCAGCCACCACAGGCCGGCGGCGGCGTACCCGATGCTGAGAACGAGGGCGATCCCGAGGTGCGGCGCGATCTCGGCGAGCCCGGCAGAGTGGTGCAGTGCGCCGCGTACCGCGTCCATCGCCCGGGTGATCGGCACCAGCTCGGCGACCCACTGCGCGGGCTGCGGCAGGTAGGTACGCGGGAAGGTGAAGCCCGACAGCAGCGCGAGACTCAGGAACACCGTGTTCTGCGAGATGTGCGCCTCCCCCGCCGCGATCATCAGCGCGCCGAGCGGGATCGACATCGCGAACACCGCCACCGCCAATACGAGCGCCGCCGCCAGCCCCGCGACCAGATCCAGCGGCGGGAGGCGTACCCCCAGGAATGCGGCGAACAGCCACACCACCGCGACCTCCGCGAGGGTGCTGAGGGTGGAGAACACCGCGAAACCGACCAAATAGCCGAACCGCCCGGCCGGCGCCACCACCAGCGCGGCCAGGGTGCCTTCGCGCTGCTCGGTGATCAGCGCCTTGGCGGCCCACAGCAGCTGCCGGTTGGCGAAGGTGAACGCGGCGGCGCCGACGGCGATGTAGCCGAGGTAGTCCGCGGAGCCGACCGCGGCGGTGAAGTCGTCGGCTACCCGGCCGCCTCCGATGGCGTGGAAGGCGAGGTACGCCAGCCCGATGGTCAACACGCCGGTCACCACCGTGCCCACGAAGTACGTCCACGGGTACGCCCGCCGGCTCACCGTCCAGGTACGCCAGAACGTCGCCGCCGTGACCACCATCCACATCACCCCTTCGCGGGTTAGTCTCTAAAAGAGACCAACTACTTGTCCAGTCCGGAGCGGAGAAACTTCGAGGGCGGCACACCGCTACCCGTAGATTCACGGCACGAGTACGAGGAGGCGAGACCAGAGCCGATGCCCAAGTCAGGCCCCACCGCGTCACGGGCGCGCGGCCGCCGAGAACGCGACGCCGCCTGCGCGATCGCGCAGGCGGCGGCCGTGATGGGCGACTGGTGGAGCCTGCTGATCGTGCGGGAGGTGGCCCGCGGGCGGCACCGGTTCGACGTACTGCTCCGGGAGCTGGGCATCTCCCGGAAAGTGCTCACCGAGCGGCTGGCGCACCTGGTGGCGCACGACGTACTGCGCCGGGTGCCGTACCAGGACCGGCCGGTACGCCACGAGTACCGGCTCACCGACGCCGGGCTGGCGCTCACCTCGGTGCTGATCTCGATGCAGGACTGGGCCGACCGGTGGGTGCTCGGCGACGGCTCGCTGACCGGGGTGGCGCCCGACGACGGCGCCACCGCACACCGGGTGCACGCGCTGCTCGGCGCGACGATCCCCGAGCTGACTCTCCCGTCCACGCCGCGCCCGCAAGACGCCGGCACGGACCGGGACGCCGGCACGGATCAGGACGCCGGTATGGACGTGGTGGACGGCGAGGCGCGGGCGACGGTGATCTTCGCGTACCCCGCGACCGGGATCCCGGCCCCACTGCCACCGGAATGGGGCGAGATCCCCGGCGCCGCCGGCTGCACCCTGGAGAACCGGCTGTTCCGCGACGCCGCCGGCGAGTTCGCCGCGGTACGGGTCGCGCTGCGCGGCGTCAGCACCCAGCGCCCCGACGAACAGGCGGCGTTCGCCACGGCCGAGCGGATCGGCCACCCGCTGCTCTCCGACGCCGAGCTGCGGCTGGCCGCCGCCCTGCGCCTGCCCACCTTCCGCGCCGGCCAGGTGGTACGGCTGAAACGGCTGATCCTGATCGCCGACCCCGACCGGGTGGTACGCCACGTGATCTTCCCAGTGCTCGACGTACCGGAAGCGGTGGGGGAATCCCTGCGCGTCGCCACCGCGCTCGCCAGCGGGAACTCCTAGCATCCTGGCGACGACTACGTATCGGAGACTAGGACGCCGAGTGGCAGAGGGGCGATACATGCGTGGCGCAGCGGTAGCAGGGATCTTGACGGCGGCACTGCTCGGGATCACCGGGTGCGGTGGCGAGGAGCCGGAGGCGAAGCCGAGCCCGTCGGCCACCTCCGCCGAAGCCAGCCCGACGCCGAGCCCGACCCCGTCGGCCACCGCTGCCGCGCCCACGGTGAGTGTGGAGATCAAGGGCGGCAAGGTGGTCTCCGGCAGCGGCCGGCACAAGATCAAGCTGGGCAGCAAGGTGGTGCTCGAGTTCGTCTCCGACACCGCCGACGAGGTGCACGTCCACGGGTACGACAAGGAGGTCGCGCTGCGGCCCGGCACCCCGGCCCGCGTCGAGTTCACCGCGAACATCCCCGGCGTCTTCGAGGTCGAGCTGCACGAGTCCGGGCTCGCGCTCTGCGAGCTGCAGGTCCAGTGACGTTCCTGGCGCACGGCATCGGCGGCCGTTCCGACCTGCCGGTGCCGCTCTGGCTGGCCGCGTACGGGGCCGCGCTCGCGGTGGCGATGTCGTTCCTGATGCTGCTGGTGTTCTGGAAGGACCCCCGGCTCACCGGCGCCGCCGCGGGCCAGCCGCTGCCGGGCTGGCTGCAGTCGACCGGCGACGCGCCGGCGACCCGGATCGCGCTGCGTACGCTCGGGCTGGCGCTGCTCGCGATCACGCTCGCCACGGCCTGGTTCGGCACCGACACGCTCGCCAACAACCCCGCCCCCACCTGGCTGTACGTCTGGTTCTGGGTTGGTCTGGTGCCAGCGTCGGTGCTGTTCGGGCCGGTGTGGCGGCTGCTCAACCCGCTGCGTACGATCGCCGCCGCGATCAGCCGGCTCGGGGTGCCGACGCGGGAGCTGCCGGTGTCGGTGGGCTACTGGCCGGCGGTGGCGAGCCTGCTGATCTTCGTCTGGATCGAGCTGGTCTACCGGTCGGCGGCCACGCCCGCCACGGTGGCGTGGTTCGTCACGGCGTACGCGCTGGTCCACGTCACCGCCGGGGTGGTGTACGGGCAGCGCTGGTTCGACCGCGGGGACGGCTTCGAGGTGTACTCCACCCTGCTCGGGCATCTCTCGCCGCTGGGCCGGCGCGACGACGGGCGGCTGGCGCTCCGCAACCCGCTCGACTCGCTGGACACCGTGGTGCCCTCCCCCGGGCTGGTGACCGTGGTCTGCGTACTGCTCGGCTCCACCGGTTTCGACGGCCTGACCCGCGGGCTGCTGTGGAAGGACCTGGTCGCCACGTACGGCACCTCCACCGCCGGCTACCTGCTGCTGGGCACCGCGGGGCTGCTGGTGAGCGTGGCATTCGTACTGGTCAGCTACACCGCGGCGGTACGCTCCTCGCGCAGCCTGGCGCCGGAGTACCAGGACCTCCCCGGGCGGTTCACCCACTCGCTGGTGCCGATCGTGTTCGGCTACACGGTGGCGCACTACTTCTCGTTCGCCCTGTACGAGGGCCAGGGCGGGCTGCTGCTCGCCACCGACCCGTTCGGGCGGGGCTGGGACCTGCTGGGGCTGGCGGGTCAGCAGATCGACTACACCGTGGTCAGCCCGCAGGTCGTCGCGCTGATCCAGGTCGGCGCGATCGTGCTGGGCCACATCCTGGGTGTGATCGCGGCGCACGACCGGGCGGTCGCGACGTACCCGCCGGCGAAGCGCACCGAGGGCCAGTACGGGCTGGTGTTGATCATGATCGCGTACACGATCGGCGGGATCACGCTCGTGGTCGGCACATAAGGTCGGCGCGCAAGGGCGGCGCGTAGGGGCGGCGCGTAAGGGCGGCGCGTAAGGGCGCCGAGCGGCGTTTCCCGCACCCGGTCCACGTCGCACCCGGGCGGGACCGCACGTAATCTGGGCGGCATGCCGACAGTCGTGCGGAACAACCCCCAGCGCCACCGGTACGAGATCCTCGTCGACGACACGCTCGCGGGTTTCGCCGCGTACCGGGCCGGCGCCGGCGTAGTGACCTTCACCCACACCGAGATCGACCCGGCGTACAAGGGCCAGCGGCTCGGCAGCCGGCTGGCGCGCGGCGCGCTGGACGACGTACGGGCGGGCGGGCTGCGGGCGGTGCCGGTGTGCCCCTTCATCACCGGCTACCTCGAGCGCCACCCCGAGTACGCCGACCTGGTCGACTCCGAGGCGGCGCACCAGCCGTGACCGGGCGGCCCGAGCCGGCCGATCCACGCGGACGTGACTACCGCGCGGAGCAGATCACCGTCTTCTACGACCGCTCCCGGTGTGTCCATTTCGCCGAGTGCGTACGCGGCCTGCCCGAAGTCTTCGACACCAGGCACCGCCCCTGGATCCAGCCGGACGGCGCCGCCGCCGACCAGATCGCCGAGGTGGTACGCCGCTGCCCCAGCGGCGCCCTGCACTACAAGCTCACGGCCACCCACAAGCTGACCGCCACCGACGAACCGACCGGCACCCACGATCCGACCGGCGCCGGCGAGCTGACCGGCGCCGACGAGGAGCCGATCCGGCCGACCCGGGTCGAGGCCACCGACTGGGGGCCCCTGGTGGTCAGCGGAGAGCTGCGGATCGCGCTCCCCGACGGCGGCGAGCTGCGCGAGACCCGCGCGGCGCTCTGCGCCTGCCGCACCACCGGCAACCCGCCGTTCTGCGACGCTGCCTGCCGCCGTACCAGCTGAGGCTTTGTGGTCGTTCTGCGGTCTCCCTCGCCGGTCTCCCTCGCCTGGATGACAGCAAAGTGACCACAAAACCAAACCGTGCCGGCGGGGGCACGACGCAGGGCGGCGG
>JBOGDG010000222.1:0-5850 GCA_050701655.1 Micromonosporaceae bacterium | reverse complement strand
CTTCGGCGTGGGGTCGAGAATGTCAATCAGTCGCTTGTGCGTACGCATCTCGAAGTGCTCGCGCGAATCCTTGTACTTGTGCGGCGAACGGATGACGCAGAAGCGGTTGATCTCCGTCGGCAGCGGCACCGGACCAGCGACGTGTGCGCCGGTACGCGTCACAGTCTCGACAATCTTCCGCGCCGAGGAGTCAACGACCTCGTGGTCGTACGCCTTGAGCCGGATGCGGATCTTCTGTCCCGCCATGGTGGCTTCGGTTTCCTTCTTCTCGTGCCGCTGCTGGTCGGTCGCAGCAGGCGTCTGTCGACGCTTCCTACGTCCGTTGTGTCCGACCCCCGCGGTCGGGCGTGTCGCGCCTTTGGGCCGTGCTCCGCCCCCGGGAGAATCCGAGTTGGGAACCGACGGCAGGTGTACGCCCTACCCAAAGGTTGGACTCCGAGCCACTCTGCCTCGCGGTTACGCGATCAGAGGCACTCGCGATACGCAGGCGACCGAAACTCGCTCGCCACGCGCGACGCAACCTGTTCATTATGCCGCATCAAGCCAGCATCATGAAATCGGGGTCGGTGGATCTCTACTCTGCGCTCAGCTGACCGCTGAGCAGAGACCCTGTGGTGGTCCCGGAGAGCCGTTTCAGGCTCCCCGGAACCATCACAGAACTACTTGAGGATCTTGATGACCCGGCCCGCGCCAACGGTCCGGCCACCCTCACGGATCGCGAACTTGAGGCCTTCCTCCATCGCGATCGGCTGGATCAGCTGCACCGTCATCGCCGTGTTGTCGCCGGGCATGACCATCTCGGTGCCCTCGGGCAGCGTGACCACACCGGTGACGTCGGTGGTGCGGAAGTAGAACTGAGGCCGGTAGTTGTTGAAGAACGGCGTGTGACGGCCGCCCTCCTCCTTGGAGAGGATGTAAACCTGGGCCTCGAACTCGGTGTGCGGGGTGGTGGTGCCCGGCTTCACGACGACCATGCCGCGCTCCACCTCCTCGCGCTTGGTGCCGCGCAGGAGCAGACCGACGTTCTCACCGGCACGCGCGTCATCGAGCACCTTGCGGAACATCTCGACGCTGGTGACGGTGGTCTTCATCGACTTTTCCTTGATGCCGACGATCTCGACCTCTTCCATCGGCTTGAGCACGCCGCGCTCCACCCGGCCCGTGATCACGGTGCCGCGGCCGCTGATGGTGAAGACGTCCTCGACCGGCATCAGGAACGGCTTGTCGATCTCGCGCTCCGGCTCCGGAATCGACTCGTCGACAGCGTCCATCAGCTCGCCGAGCTTGGTGCCCCACTCCGCGTCGCCCTCCAGCGCCTTGAGCGCGGAGACGCGTACCACCGGCACGTCGTCACCCGGGAACTCGTACACGCTGAGCAGCTCGCGGACCTCGAGCTCGACCAGGTCGAGCAGCTCCTCGTCATCGACCATGTCGCTCTTGTTGAGCGCCACGACGATGTACGGCACGCCGACCTGACGAGCGAGCAGCACGTGCTCCTTGGTCTGCGGCATCGGGCCGTCGGTCGCCGACACCACCAGGATGGCGCCGTCCATCTGCGCCGCACCGGTGATCATGTTCTTGATGTAGTCGGCGTGACCGGGACAGTCGACGTGTGCGTAGTGCCGCTTCTCGGTCTGGTACTCGACGTGCGCGATGGAGATCGTGATACCGCGCTGCTTCTCTTCCGGAGCCTTGTCGATCTCGTCGAAAGGCGTGTACGGGTTGAGATCCGGGTGCTTGTCATGCAGGACCTTGGTGATGGCCGCCGTCAGCGTCGTCTTGCCATGGTCAATGTGGCCAATGGTGCCGATGTTGACGTGCGGCTTAGTCCGCAGGAACTTCGCCTTCGCCACTGGTGTCCTCCTAGGACTTTTCTGGTTCGTACGCCGTGTTCCGGCTCGGTCTTCCGACCCTCACGGGCCGGCGCGGTGCAGTTCTTCAACGCCTTCGGGGCAGGCTACTCACCTGTCGCCTTGGCGATGATCTCCTTTGCGACATTGCTCGGTACTTCAGCGTAGGAGTCGAACTGCATGGTGTAGCTCGCCCGGCCCTGGGTCTTCGACCGCAGGTCGCCGACGTAGCCGAACATCTCCGACAGCGGCACCATGGCCCGGACGACGCGAGCGCCACCGCGCTCGTCCATCGCCTGGATCGTGCCACGCCGGGAGTTTAGGTCACCGATGACGTCGCCCATGTTGTCCTCAGGAGTGTGGACCTCGACGGACATCATCGGCTCGAGGAGCACCGGGTCTGCCCTGCGGGCGGCCTCTTTGAGCACCATGGACCCGGCGATCTTGAACGCCATCTCCGAGGAGTCGACCTCGTGGTACTGACCGTCGGTCAGCGTCACCCGCAACCCGACCAGCGGATAGCTGGCCAGTACGCCGTACTGCATGGCGTCCTGGCAGCCCGCGTCCACCGACGGGATGAACTCCTTCGGGATCCGGCCGCCCGTGACCTTGTTCTCGAACTCGTAGGTCGGGGCGTCGCCACCCAGTGGCAGCGGCTCCAGATTGACGATCACCTTCGCGAACTGGCCCGAGCCACCGGTCTGCTTCTTGTGCAGGTAGGTGACCTTCTCCACCTTGCGGCGTACGGTCTCCCGGTACGCCACCTGCGGCTTGCCGATGTTGGCCTCGACCTTGAACTCGCGCTTCATCCGGTCGACCAGCACCTCGAGGTGCAGCTCGCCCATACCCTGGATGACGGTCTGCCCGGTCTCCTCGTCGTTGTAGACGCGGAAGGTCGGGTCCTCCTCGGCGAGCTTCTGGATCGCGGTCGCCAGCTTGTCCTGGTCGGCCTTGCTCTTCGGCTCGATCGCGACCGAGATCACCGGCTCCGGGAAGGTCATCGACTCCAGGATCACCGGGTGCGCGGGGTCGCAGAGCGTGTCACCGGTGGTGGTCTGCTTGAGCCCCTGCACCGCGACGATGTCGCCGGCGATCGCGACCGGGCGCTCCTCGCGCTTGTTCGCGTGCATCTGGAAGATCTTCCCGACCCGTTCCTTGCGGTCCTTGGTCGAGTTGATCACCTGCGTACCGGACTCCAGCTTCCCGGAGTAGATCCGGATGTAGGTGAGCTTGCCCAGGTGCTGGTCAGTCTGGATCTTGAACGCCAGCGCGGAGAACGGCTCGCCGGAGCTGGCCTTGCGCTGCACCGGAGTCTCGCCGTCGGTCGCCGTACCCTCCACCGGAGGTACGTCCAGCGGGCTGGGCAGGTAGTCGATCACCGCGTCCAGCATGGGCTGCACGCCCTTGTTCTTGAACGCGGAGCCGGTCAGCACCGGGTTCAGGCTGCTGGCGATCGTGGCGCGGCGGATACCGGCCTTGATCTCCTCGACCGACAGCTCCTCGCCCTCGAGGTACTTCTCCATGATCGCGTCGTCGTTCTCGGCGAGCGTCTCGAGCAGCTTCTCGCGGTACTCGGCGGCCTGGTCGGCGAGCTCGGCCGGGATCTCCTCGACCGCGTAGTCCTCGCCCTTCTGGGTCTCGCCACGCCAGGTCAGCGCACGCATCTCGACCAGGTCGATGACACCCATGAAGTCGGACTCGTTGCCGATCGGCAGCTGCAGCACCAGCACGGTGGCGTTGAGCCGCTCGACCATCATGTCCACGCAGCGGAAGAAGTCCGCGCCGGTACGGTCCAGCTTGTTGACGAAGCACATCCGCGGGACGTTGTACTTGTCCGCCTGGCGCCACACCGTCTCGGTCTGCGGCTCGACACCGGCCACCCCGTCGTACACCGCGATGGCGCCGTCGAGCACCCGAAGCGAACGCTCCACCTCGACGGTGAAGTCGACGTGGCCCGGGGTGTCGATGATCTGGACCGTGTGACCCTTCCACTCGCACTTGGTGGCGGCGGAAGTGATCGTGATGCCCCGCTCCTGCTCCTGCTCCATCCAGTCCATGACGGCGGCACCGTCGTGGACCTCACCGATCTTGTACGTGATCCCGGTGTAGAACAGGATGCGCTCAGTGGTCGTCGTCTTACCGGCATCGATGTGCGCCATGATGCCGATGTTGCGGACCTTGGCCAGCGCGACGTCAGCGTTAGCCACTTCTACCTTCCCCCACAGGGCGCGAGCCCCTGTGTAGCACTAGTTCTGTCTGTGGCGGCGAACCGGCGGCCCGCCGTGGTGCTGCTGTTGTCGTGCCCGTACCGAATCGGGCTGACACCTCGTGAGGTGATCACCAGCGGTAGTGCGCGAAGGCCTTGTTGGACTCCGCCATCTTGTGGGTGTCCTCGCGCTTCTTCACGCTCGCGCCGAGACCGTTGCTGGCGTCGAGCAGCTCGTTCATCAGCCGCTCCACCATGGTCTTCTCGCGACGCGCACGGGAGTACTCCACGATCCAGCGCAGCCCCAGGGTGGTCGCCCGGGTGGCCCGCACCTCGACCGGCACCTGGTACGTCGCGCCACCTACCCGGCGGCTGCGCACCTCCAGGGTCGGCTTCACGTTGTCCAGGGCGCGCTTGAGCGTCACCACCGGGTCGCCGCCGGACTTCTCCTTGCAGCCCTCCAGGGCTTCGTAGACAACCCGCTCGGCCAGCTGGCGCTTGCCCCTCTGGAGCACCTTGTTGATGAGCTGGGTGACCAGCATGGAGTTGTGCACCGGGTCCGCGGTCAGCGGCCGGCGCGGTGCGGGGCCCTTGCGCGGCATGTCAGCTCTTCTCCTTCTTCGCGCCGTAACGGCTGCGAGCCTGCTTGCGGTCGCGTACCCCCTGGGTGTCCAGCGAACCGCGGATGATCTTGTATCGGACGCCGGGGAGGTCACGCACCCGGCCACCCCGCACCAGCACGATCGAGTGCTCCTGCAGGTTGTGGCCGGCGCCGGGGATGTACGCGGTCACCTCGATGCCGCTGGACAGCCGGACCCGAGCAACCTTGCGCAGCGCCGAGTTCGGCTTCTTGGGCGTGGTGGTGTACACACGCGTGCACACGCCACGCCGCTGCGGGCTGCCCTTCAGGGCCGGCGTCTTCGTCTTGCTGGTCTTCGCCTTGCGGCCCTTACGGACCAGCTGGGAGATGGTTGGCACCGGGTCTTTCGCTCCCTCCGGCCTCGCGGCCGAGCCGTCCTTCACGTCTGTGGATACTGCTCTGTGGTGCTGTCGTCACCATCCGCCGGAGCGGCCGGTGACGTGGTGCGCGAGCCCGGCGGATGCCGGTCCCACTCACCCGGATCGGAGTGGTTGCTCCGACCCCCGCGGTCGGGCGTGTCGCCCGCACGCGGCCCCACGGTTTTCGCCGATGGGTTGGTCATTCCCGTGTACGCCGAGACTCCAGACACCGCACCGATCACGGTGACGGGTACTGCCAGGCGCGGAGCGCACACGATCTGGCCCAGGATTGAGCCCGGGCACGATCGGAAAGGGTACCCATCAAACGGACGCAGGTCAAAATGAGGTCTTCGATCACGACTACCGCACCTGCTCCACGCCCACCCGTAGTGGCACCGCGGACAAGCATACCCTGCCCGAAATCGGCTACGCGGCCACGTTGACCAGCACCGACAGCACCATCGCGCCGAGGCTCAGCAACGCGCCGGCGGCACCGGTGGCGAGCGCCGCGATCGCGATGCCACGCCCCGCCACCTCGCCGCCCGAGTCGGCCACCTGCCGCATCCCGAGGTAGCCGAGCACCGCCGCGCCCACCCCCATCACCAGCGGCAACGCCGCCAGCGGCCACCAGCAGCACCCGGCCAGCGCGAACACGCACGACGCGATGCCACTCACCAGCCCCCCGATGCCCAGACCGGTACGGGTCGGTGGCAGGTGCGGGGTGGCCAGTACGTACCCGGCCGGCTGCCCGTACGGGGTCTGGTACGGCTGCGGCGACGTGGAGTACGGCTGAGT
>JBOGDG010000221.1:0-5855 GCA_050701655.1 Micromonosporaceae bacterium | reverse complement strand
GCCCAGAGCAGCTTCGCCACCGAAGCCGCCGCACCATCCGGCCCACCGCCCGCGCCGCCCGCGCCGCCCGCGCCGGCGGTGAGGGTGCGGAGTGCGTGCGCCCGCATCACCCGCAGCCCGATCCAGGCCCTGGTGAGCTTGTCCCGCAGCACCGGGTCCTCGATGGCGCCGTTGGCGCGAGCCAGCTCCACGATCCCGGCCAGCTCCCGCCGGAACCCGACCTGCTGCCCCAGCGTGGCGACCCCGCGCTCGTACCCGAGGGTGGCCATCGCGACCCTCCAGCCCTCCCCCGGCTCCCCCACCACGTTGCCCACCGCCGTACGGGCGCCGTCGAAGAACACCTCGTTGAACTCCGACGTGCCGGTGAGCTGGGCGATCGGCCTGACCTCGATACCGGGTTGCCGCATCGGCACGAGCAGGTACGACAGCCCGGCGTGCCGCCTCGACCCCGGCTCCCGGGCAAGCACGAAACACCAGTCCGCGACGTGCGCCAGCGAGGTCCAGATCTTCTGCCCGGTGACCACCCAGTCGTCGCCGTCGAATCGGGCGGTGGTGGCTACCGCTGCGAGATCGGAGCCGGCACCGGGCTCGGAGTAGCCCTGGCACCACAGCTCCTCGACCGAGGCGATCTTCGGCAGGAACCGCTGGCGTTGCTCGGGCGACCCGAACGCCAACAGCGTCGGCCCGAGCAGCTCCTCCCCGACGTGGCTCACCTTCGCGGGGGCGCCGGAGCGGGCGTACTCCTCGTGGAAGATCACCTGCTGCTCGAGGGTGGCTTCGCGGCCGCCGTACTCGCGCGGCCAACCCAGGCAGGTCCAGCCGGCTGCGGCGAGGTGGCGGTTCCACCCCAGCCTCTCCTGGTACGCCTCGTGCTCCCTGCCCGGACCGCCCAGGCCCCGCAACGAGGCGTACTCGCCGGTGAGGCTGTCGGCGAGCCAGTCGCGTACCTCGCGGCGGAAGGTTGAGTCGTTCACCCGGATTACGTTAGCCTACCAAGCACTTGCTAGGTAAGCCGTCGAGGAGGTGACGTGAGCCAGCCCCAGACCATCCCGGCGGCGCTGCGCGACACGGCCGCGCGGTACGGCGACGCCCAGGCGCTGGTCGACGGCGACGTACGGCTCACCTGGCACGAACTCCACCAGGCGGCTCAGCAGACGGCCGGCGCCCTGATCGCCCGCGGGATCGAGCCCGGCGACCGGGTCGCGGTCTGGTCCCCCAACACCCACCACTGGGTACGGGTCGCGCTCGGTGCCCTGTACGCCGGCGCCACGCTGGTGCCGATCAACACCCGGTTCACCGCCCCCGAGGCGATCGACATTCTGCGGCGTACCCAGGCAAAGGCACTGTTCGTCGCCGGGCGCTTCCTCGGCAGGGATCGCGCGAGCGACTTGGCGGACGACACGCCGCCGGTCACGGTACGGCTCCCGATCGAGACCGACGAGCCGGGGTGGCAGGAGTTCCTGGCGCATGCCGTACCCACGGAAGAAGTGGAGACCAGGGCAGACGCGGTGACGGCCGAGCAGGTCAGCGACATCCTGTTCACCTCAGGTACCACCGGGCGCAGCAAGGGCGCGATGAGCGCTCATCGGCAGGTGCTGGCGGTGGCGCGTGCCTGGGCCGAGTGCGGCCAGGTCGCCCAGCGGGACCGGTATCTGGTGATCAACCCGTTCTTCCACAGCTTCGGCTACAAGGCCGGGATCGTCGCCTGTCTGGTCACCGGGGCGACGATCGTGCCACAGCGGGTGTACGACGTCAGCGAGGCGATGCGGCTCGTCCGCGCCGAGCGGGTCACTGTGCTCCCCGGACCGCCCACGATCTACGCCACGATGTTGGACGCTCCGAACCACGCCGGCCTGGACAGCCTGCGGCTCGCGGTCACCGGTGCCGCCACGGTGCCGGTCGCCCTGGTGGAGCGGATGCAGCGGGAGCTGAGCTTCGACACGGTGCTCACCGCCTATGGCCTCACCGAAGCGGTGGTGGCCACGATGTGCCGGCCCGACGACGACCCCGAGACGGTGGCGAACACCTGCGGCCGGGCCGCCGCCGACTTCGAGGTGCGCGTCGACCCGCACACCGGCGAGGTGCTGCTCCGCGGGCCGAACACCATGCTTGGTTACCTTGACGATCCCACCGCGACCGCGGCGGCCATACACCCGGACGGCTGGCTGCACACCGGGGATGTCGGGACGTTGGACGAGCGGGGCTATCTGAAGATCACCGACCGGCTGAAGGACATGTACATCTGCGGCGGCTTCAACGTCTACCCCGCCGAGGTGGAGCAGGCCCTGGCGCGGCTGGACGGCGTCGCCGAGTCGGCGGTGATCGGGGTGCCCGACGGGCGGTTGGGCGAGGTCGGGAAGGCATACCTGATCCTGCGACCGGGCGCGGCGCATTCGACGGAGGACGTGCTGGCGCACTGCCGGGACCGGCTCGCCAACTACAAGGTCCCGCGGTACATCGAGTTCGTCACCGAGCTGCCGCGCAACGCCACCGGGAAGATCCTCAAGCGAGTGCTCCGGGAAGGCCGCCAGTGACCGTCAACTATGAAACCCGCGGCTCCGTGGCGATCGTGACCATGAACCGGCCGGAGTACCGCAACGCGCAGAACTCGGCCATGACGTACGCGCTCGACGACGCCTTCCGCCGGGCGGTGGACGACGACGAGGTGAAGGTGATCGTGCTCGCCGGCGCCGGCAGGCACTTCTCCGCCGGCCACGACATCGGCACCCCCGGCCGCGATGTCGACGTGGCCTATGACCGGAGAGCCGTTACGTGGTGGACCCACGTCGGAGCCGCGGGGGGTGACGCCCGGTACGCCCGCGAGATGGAGGTCTACCTCGGGATGTGCCGCCGCTGGCGGGAGCTCCCCAAGCCGACCATCGCGATGGTCCAGGGGGCGTGCATCGCGGGCGGGCTGATGCTCGCCTGGGTGTGCGACCTGATCGTGGCCGCCGACGACGCGTTCTTCTCCGACCCGGTGGTACGGATGGGGATCCCCGGCGTCGAGTACTTCGCCCACCCCTGGGTGCTCGGGCCGCGCGCCGCGAAGGAGTTCCTGTTCACCGGCGAGCGCTTCTCCGCCGAGTGGGCGCTGCGGAACGGCATGGTCAACCGCGTGGTGCCGCGCGCCTCGCTGGAGGCCGACACGCTGGCGCTGGCTTCCCGGATCGCGGAGATGCCGCGGTTCGGGCTGGCGCTGACCAAACGCGCGGTGAACCAGGCCGAGGACCAGATGGGGATGCGTACCGGGATGGACTCGGTGTTCGGGCTGCACCACTTCGCGCATGCGCACAACGCCGAGGTGGACGGTGACTCGCTCGCCGGGATGGACGCCAAGTCGATGAGGGACACCGCCGGTGGAGCTTGACCTCGACGCCGAGACCGTCGCGTTCCGCGACGAGGTCCGTGCCTGGTTGCGCGCTCACGTACCACCCGCGCCGCTGCCCTCCATGGACACACCTGAGGGGTACGCCGCCCACCGCGCCTGGGAGCGTGCGTTGTTTGACGCGCGACTCGCGGTCGTCACCTGGCCGTCGGAGTTCGGCGGCCGCGACGCGGGCCTGATCGACTGGCTGGTCTTCGAGGAGGAGTACTACGCGGCGGACGCGCCGGGGCGGGTCAGCCAGAACGGCATCTTCCTGCTGGCGCCGACACTGTTCGCGCACGGCACCTCGGAGCAGTTGGCCAGGTACCTGCCACCGATGGCGCGGGCCGAGGAGGTGTGGGCGCAGGCGTGGTCGGAGCCGGAGGCGGGCAGCGATCTCGCCGCGATCCGCAGCCGCGCGCGCCGCGTCGACGGCGGCTGGCTGTTGAGCGGCCAGAAGACCTGGAGCTCCCGGGCTGTGTACGCGGATCGCGGGTTCGGGCTGTTCCGCACCGACCCGTCCGCCGAACGGCACCGCCGGTTGACGTACTTTCTGTTCGACCTGCGCGCTGCCGGCGTCACGGTACGGCCGATCCCCCAGCTCGACGGCGAGCCCGGGTTCGCGGAGATATTCCTCGACGAGGTGTACGCACCGGACTCCGACGTGCTGGGAGCGGTGGACGACGGTTGGCGGGTCGCGATGAGCACCGCGAGCAACGAACGGGGACTGTCACTGCGTAGCCCTGGCCGGTTCCTCGCCGCGGCCTCCCGGCTGGTCGCGCTGTGGCGGTCCCTCGGGGAGCCCGCGGGCGCGGCGGATCGGGTTGCGGACGCGTGGATCGGGGCGCGGGCGTACCAGCTGAGTGTTTACGAGACCGCGAGCCGGCTGGTGGCGGGAGGGGCGCTGGGGGCCGAGTCCAGTGTCGGCAAGCTGCACTGGTCCGAGCTGGACGTGGCGCTGCACGAGACCGCGCTGGAGCTGCTCGGCGCCGACGGCGAGCTGGCTTCGGAGTGGTTGGACGGCTACCTGTTCTCGCTCGCCGGCCCGATCTACGCCGGCACGAACGAGATCCAGCGCAACATCGTCGCCGAGCGGCTGCTGGGCCTGCCGAAGGAGCCCCGGGGATGAGGTTCGCGCTGACCGAGGAGCAGCAGCGGTTCGGTGACGCCGTGCACGCGCTGCTGGCCGGGGCAGACGCTCCCCGGGTGGTACGCGCCTGGGCGGCCGGTGACCACGCACCGGGGCTGGCGCTGTGGCGGCGGCTCGCCGATCTCGGGGTGACCGGTCTCGCGGTGCCGGAGGCGTACGACGGGGTGGGCGCCGGGGCGGTTGAGGTCGTGGTGGCGTTCGAGCAGCTCGGCCGACACGCGGTGCCGGGGCCGCTGATCGAGTCGCTGGTCGCGCTACCGGCGCTGGTCTCCGGGGAGTTCGCCGAGCGCTGGCTCCACGGCATCGCGGCCGGCAAGACCCTCGCCACGCTGGCGTTGCCGCCTCACGTCCCGTATGGCCTGGACGCGGACGTGGCGGACCCGGTGCTGGTCGTGGATGACGGCACCCTTCGGCTGGCGAGTCCCGGGGCCGCGCGCTCGTCGGTAGATCCGGCCCGCCGCCTGTTCTCGGTCGTGGAGGGCGAACCGCTCGGCGCCGTCGATGCCGGTCCCGCGCTCGATCGTGGTGCCCTGGCGTGCGCGGCATACCTGCTCGGAGCCGGGCGCGCGCTACTCGACACCACGGTCGGGTACGCCCAGCAGCGTCGCCAGTTCGGCCGGGCGATCGGCTCGTTCCAGGCGATCAAGCACCAGCTCGCAGGCGTACTGGTGGCGCTGGAGTTGGCGCGGCCGCTGGTGTTTGGCGCCGCTGTCACCGGGTCTGCCCAGGACGTCTCGGCGGCGAAGGTGGCGGCGGGCGACGCGGCGTACCGAGCGGCGCGGGTCGCGCTGCAGGTACACGGCGCGATCGGCTACACCGCCGAGCACGATCTCAGCCTCTGGCTGACCAAGGTGCGAGCCCTGGTCTCCGCCTGGGGTACGCCGCGCTGGCACCGGACAAGAGTGCTGGAGGCACTGTGTTGACCGACGAGCAACGCGTGCTCCAGGAGACCGTACGCAGCCTGCTCGCCAGGCACGCGACCAGCGCCGCGGTACGCGCTGCGCTCGGCCAGCCGCGGGGGTACGACGAGAAGCTGTGGGACCTGCTGTGCGGGCAGGTCGGCATCGCCGCACTCAGCATCCCCGAGTCGTACGGCGGCGCCGGCGCCACGCTGATGGAGACCGCGCTGGTGCTGGAGGAGCTGGGGCGGCCCCTGGCGCCGACGCCGCTGCTCGGCTCCGGGGTGCTCGCCGCGCAGGCGCTGCTCGGTACCGAGAACCACGACGCCTGCGCGCGCCTGCTGCCGCCGATAGCTGACGGTGCCCGGATCGCGGCGCTCGCCTGGTCCGGGCCGGCGGGCGACTGGGACGCGCCGGTGGTGACCGCGACGCAGGACAACAC
>JBOGDG010000220.1:0-5857 GCA_050701655.1 Micromonosporaceae bacterium | reverse complement strand
GGTCCGGGCGGAGCCGGTGCGGGTCCGGGTGGCGGCGGCAGCGGCTGTCCCATCGGCTGCGGCGGTGGCATGGCGGGTGCGGGCGGGGCGGACGGCACCGGTCCGGGGGGAGGTGGCAACTGTTCGCCGGTGGACGGTGCCGGAGGGCCCGTCAGCTCCGATGGCGGGGCCGAGTCCGGCTCCGAGGGCGGGCCGGACAGCGCGCCGGAACCGCTGTCGGTGGCGGGCACCGTCGCCGTACCGATGCTGACGCCGCGGTCCTGTGGCGGGACATCGTCGCCGGTTGGCGGAGGGTCGTAGAAGCTGTCCTGCGCATCGTCCGGCAGTGGCGCGGCCCCCGCGGGTGCCCCGGGTCCGACCGGCCAACTGGGCGGCGAACCCGCTGCCGGTGCGGGTCCCATGCCCGGCGGCTCGAACCCCGTACGCGGTGGTACGGAGTCCGGCTCGAACCCGGGTGGCGGCGGACCGGGCAGCGGCCCGGGTGATACCGGCGGTTGTCCCGGTGGCGGGCTCGATGCCAGCGGCGGGAGTGGGACCGCACCGGGCCTGACCCCACCCGGTGGTAGGGCGCCAGGCTGACCTCCGTGCGGCAGACCGGCTCCGAGCTGACCTCCATGCGGCACTCCGGGCTGACCTGCGTGCGGCAGACCGGCTCCGGGTTGACCTGCGTGCGGCGGGCCGGCTCCGGGCTGACCTCCGTGCGGCGGGCCGGCCATCGGCAGGAACGGCGAATCGATCACGCTCGACTGGGTGCCCGTACCGTCGCCTGAGGACGGGGGACGGCTCCACGGGGTGTCCAGCGTCGACGCCGACTCGATCGGCGGCCACAGCGGCTCGTCGTCCTCGGACGGTCCGGCACCGTGCCGTGCGTGGTCCGGGCCGGCATCGTGCTGCGGGCCAGTGTCATGCTGCGGGCTGGTGTCGTGCCGCGCCATGTCGTGGTCGGCGGTGGCGTGGTCGGCGGTGGCGTGGTCCGCTTCAGGGTCGCCGGTCACGGGGGACGATTCGGGCTCGCCGGCCATGGCGGGCTCGGGCCCGCCATCGGGCTTCGCTGCGTCCGGTCCCTCAGCATGCTCGCGGTCGGCACCGGGTTGTGCGCGTTCGGCGCCGGGTTGCTCGCGCGATGAGCCGTTGAATGGAGCCGCGTGCCGGCCGTCCGGCGCCCCTTCCGCGTGCTCCCCCGATTGCGGGTCGGTGCGGGACTGCTCCACGCGTACCCCCTGTCTCTCCTAAGGCGCTGCCGGCCGCGACCGCCCGGGCCACGGTGGAATTGCACGATGCCGCGCGGCACCTGGACAGATTGTGCCTCGTCCACGACGATTCGGCTGGCCGCCCTAATCGGTCGATAAGGTACTCAGCCCACGTAGACCGCCCAGGCCGCACGCTCGATCCACCAGCTTCGCTTTCGGCCGAGACTACCCGCGACGCCGTCGTCCAGGTACGGCACCTCGTCACGAGGCGTGATCGAAACCGCACGCCCGCGTGACCGGCGTACCTCTACTCGGAGTGTCCGTCGCAGCAACCCACGGTGCAGTACGGGCACCGCGATCCCCACGTCGATCAGCCCGTCAGCGGGATCCGCGGTGGCCACCAGCGGCAGATCGTCGATCGTGGCGTACCCGCCGTCGTTGGCGATCACGCACGCCACCAGCGGCTCCGCGCCGTCGGAGAGCACCGTGTCGTCGACCTCGATCCGGCCGTACCACGCGGCGGCCTGCCCGTGCTGGTCGGCGCCGCCCACCAGCGCACCGTGCAGAGTGACTGATCCGCTGTCGGTACGGAGCAGGTCCAGCCTCCGGGTGGCACCGGCCAGCACCGCCTTCGCCACCTCGTCGGGGGTACGCGGCAGCCCCAGCCGTGCCGCCAGCTCCGGCGGGGTGGCGGCATCCATCGGCAGTACGCCGATCGCCGGCAGATCTGGGATCGTACGGTCGGCGGCGAGCTCCGCGGGGCGTTTGCTGGGCGCCGGGGCGTACCGCCGGACGATCCGCCGGAGTACGGCCCGCAGCTCGCCGTCGGTCGCCGCCGCGACCACCAGCCGTCCCGGCGCCGCTTCGGTCAGCGCGGTATCGATCTGCTCGTCGGACTCGGCGGCCACCGTGGTGACCGTGGCGCCGGCGGCCCGCAGCGCATCGCGGCAGGCGAGCACCGGCACGCGTTCCCCGGAGCAGCTGCCGGAAGAGAGCAGGCTGAGCAGGACGATCTGCACGTGTCGCGTTCCTCAAGAAGTACGGGGTTGTCGGTCTGACGGTAGCGGCCGGCTACTGTTTATCCCGCCACCGGCCCCCGAGCGAGGGGTCGCGGCGTACGAGATCCGGGCGGAGGATCTCAGCAGAAGGCCCGCACGGCGACGGGGCCCACATAACCGGGGCCTCACGGGAGGCCGGCGGCGACGGGTCCGCGGTAGGCGGCCTCGCCAGGAAGCGAAGGAACTTCTATGCCAGCGATCGCACTCGTCGGCGCCCAGTGGGGCGACGAGGGCAAAGGCAAGGTCACCGACCTGCTCGGCGGGCAGGTCGACTACGTGGTCCGGTTCTCCGGCGGCAACAACGCCGGCCATACCGTGATCACGCCGGACGGCCAGAAGTACGCGCTGCACCTGCTGCCGTCCGGTGCCCTCTCCCCGAACGCCGCCATCGTGATCGGCAACGGCGTGGTGGTCGACCCGAAGGTGCTGCTGGCGGAGATCGACGGGCTCACCGAGCGTGGCGTCGACGTGTCGGCGCCGTTCCGGGACACCGACCACCCCCGGCTGATCGTCTCGGCGGACGCGCACCTGATCATGCCGTACCACCGGGCGTTGGACCGGGTGGTCGAGCGCTACCTCGGCTCGTCGCGGATCGGCACCACGGGACGCGGGATCGGCCCGGCGTACGGGGACAAGGTCGCCCGGATGGGGATCCGGATGCAGGACCTGCTCGACCCGGGCATCCTGCGGCAGAAGTTGGAGCTGGTGCTGCGGGAACGCAACCAGGTGATGTTCAAGGTCTACAACCGCAAGGCGATGGACGCCGGCGAGATCGTCGAGGAGTACCTGGGGTACGCGGAGCGGCTGCGCCCGTACATCGCGGAGACCCGTACGGTGCTCTGGGACGCGCTGGACCGGGACGAGACGGTGCTGCTGGAGGGCGCCCAGGCGACCTTCCTGGACATGGACCACGGCACGTACCCGTTCGTGACCTCGTCGAACCCGACCGTCGGCGGCGCCTGCGTCGGCTCCGGCATCCCGCCGACGAAGCTGACCCAGGTGATCGGCGTGACGAAGGCGTACACCACTCGGGTGGGGGCGGGGCCGTTCCCGACCGAGCTGTTCGAGGAGGCCGGCGAGTTTCTCCGCAAGACCGGCCAGGAGTACGGCACCACCACCGGCCGGGATCGCCGGTGCGGCTGGTTCGACGCGGTGCTCGGCCGGTACGCGGTACGGCTCAACGGCATCACCGACCTGGTCGTCACCAAGCTCGACATCCTCTCCGGGCTGGCGAAGGTGCCGATCTGCGTGGCGTACGAGGTGGACGGCGAGCGCTACGACGACATGCCGATGACCCAGACCGCCTTCCACCACGCGAAGCCGGTGTACGAATGGCTGGACGGCTGGTGGGAGGACATCACCGAGGCGCGCACCTTCGACGAGTTGCCGAAGAACGCGCAGGCGTACCTGCACCGGATCGAGGAGCTGTGTGCGACCCGGGTCAGCGTGATCGGCGTCGGCCCCGGCCGCGACGAGAACGTCGTACGCCACCCCCTGCTCCCGTAGCGCCGGCCCTTCAGGCGATCGGGATCCGGTAGTGCAGCCGGTAACGGCGGCCGGGGAGCACGATGTCGGCCGTCTCGACGGGACGGTCGTCGGCGGTGTAGTACGTCCGCTGGATGTGCAGAATCCCGGTGCGTGTCGGTGGCAGCCGTAGCTGTTCGATCTCGTCGGGTGTGGCGGCGCGGTCCTCGATCTCCTCGACGGCGTGGCTGATACGTACGCCGATTGAGTCCATCCGCGCCACGACGCCGATGGGCACATCGTCGCGTTGTTGGCCGGTGCCGGACTCGCCGTACTCGGGCCACTCGATCGTGCTGCCCGAGGTGATCGCCAGAGCCTCCCAGGACTCGGTGAGCTGGATCGGAAAGTCGTCGGCGAGGAACAGGTACCGGGTACGCATCACCGCATCGCCCGGCCCAATCCCCAGCCGTTCCGCGACATCCTGGGGAGCGTCGGCGCGCTCAGACTCGAACTGCCACGTCCCTTGATAACCCGCCTGTGATGCGTCCCGAGCGAAAGGTGACCCCGACAAGGCCTCGGTGCGCTGTGTACGGCCGTGTGCGTGGCGGACCAGCCGGCGTGGCTCGTCGATGACGTACACACCGGAACCTTTGCGTGCCTCGACCAGCCCTTCGGAGACCAGAATCTGCCGAACGTTCTTCACGATCGTGTTCGAGACCCCGTACGACTGCATCAACGCGGCTTCGCTGGGCAGCCGCGCGCCGGGCGGCAAGTCACCACTGGTGATCTGCCGACGCAGGTCGGCTGCGATGCGCAGGTACGCCGGCTGGTCAGCGGGCATGTCATCACCACCTCGGTTGGCCGTACCAGGAGATCACGACGCAAGTTAGTGCGCCAACTTCTGCACACGGAGTGTCTGAGCCTTGACTGTGCGATATTTAGTGCACTAGATTTTCAATGCCACTCCTGCTGGCACCTCGGTTGGCGCCACTGGAGCCGGCAGGGGTGGCGCCCACTCGTCAACTCGTAGGGGAGACCGATGCCTGACGCGCCGGGCACACACCCGCTGGACCCTCAGACTCTGTTGTACGAGTTAGGTCGCCAACTGCAAGGCGTGTCGCTGACGATGCGGAAGCATCGGATGATCGACACCCAGCAGCTCTGCGAGTGCGGCCGGCTCCCGCTGCGAGCACTACCGCTGTTCGGCTTGCGCTGCGAACGTCGCCTGCGAGCGTTGGGATCTGGTGTGCGAAACCATGCTCCGCATCGTCGATCGCCATCCGGGCACCCCGGTCCGAGCCACCGGACGCGCCAACGTCAGGTCAGCTCCCGCGCCTGGACCGGGTGTGAAGCAGAACCCGCCGGCAGGGGGTGCGTAATGGAGCACGCCGAGTTCAGCGACCTGACCAAGACGACCATCCGGGGAATGTACGACCGGATCCCCACCAAGTATCACGAGGCGTTCGAGGCCACGTTCGAGGTCGGTGAGCTGCTCGCGTACCTGAACGAGCCAGAGCCGGCTGGCGAACATCCAGGTGACGACCGCTACGAGGCGCTGAGATCTCTTCGCGCTCGCCGCGACGAGACCTTCTCCGGCAACCTGATAGAACCTCCTCCCATGCGCGCTAGGTGCCAGGGCGGCGGTGGGCACGGAGGACGGCCATCCGGGCGGTGATCTCGTGGGGTGGTAGGCCGCTGGCGAGCACCTCGGCCATCACCTTCGCCGGGAAGTAGCGCGGCGCGACCAGGGCGCGCTGGACGGCCGCCCACGCCAACGCGCCGTTGCCGGCCAACCAGGCGGCGTACGCCAGCAGCGCGGCCGCCGCGGGCGACGGTGCGGCGCGACGGGTCAGATGCCGCCACAGCTCCAGGTACCCGCCGGCGCGGCCGCCTCCCGCTCGGAGCCCGCGCGGCGGCTCGGTGCCCGATGCCGGATCGGCCCGGGGTCGGCCTCCCGAGAGGGGCTCGGCTGCCGCGGCGGTCCGTTGCCAGGCCCACTGGCAGCATTCCTCAATGGTAAGCGCCGTCGCGAGCCAGGCGACGGCGGTGTCGTCAGGCCGGTCGCCGAGCGCCAGGCCGGTCAGCGCCGCGTCGAGATCGTGTTCGAAGCGGATTATCAGGAGGCGGAGGGCCACCGTCGCGTCG
>JBOGDG010000219.1:0-5866 GCA_050701655.1 Micromonosporaceae bacterium | reverse complement strand
GTTGCGGGACGTCCCGGTGCCGCGCCGGCTGGCCGAGGCGGCGGCGGTGGCCTCCTGCGTGGTCGCCAGCCGGGGCGACTTCACCGGTCTGCCCACCGCGGCGGTACGCGACGCCCTGGTCGCCACCGAGGCCGGTCCCGACGTACTGCGATAGGAGTTGGTGATGTCGTTCGGCACGATGGCCGCGATCCGTACCGAGAAGGTGGTGGGGATCGTACGGGCCGACACCGCGGAGCGGGCCCGGCAGGCGGCTCGGGCGATGCTGACCGGCGGCCTGCGGGTGGTCGAGGTCGCGCTCACCACGCCAGGGGCGCTGGACGTGATCGGCGAGCTCGCCGCCGACAAGGCCGACGATGTGGTGGTCGGCGCCGGCACCGTGCTGGACGCCGAATCGGCCCGGCTCGCCACCCTCGCCGGCGCCACCCTGCTGGTCAGCCCAAGTCTGTGCCCGGAGGTGATCCGTACCGGACGCCGGTACGGAGCCGCCGTACTGCCGGGGTGCGCCACCCCGACCGAGATGCTGACCGCGCTGGAGGCCGGTGCCGACGCGGTGAAGCTGTTCCCCGCTTCGCTGTGGACCCCCGAAGACCTGCACGCCGTACGCCAGGCGCTGCCCCAGCTTCCGGTGATCCCCACCGGCGGCATCACCCCCGCCGACGCCCCCCGCTGGATCCAGGCCGGCGCCATCGCTGTCGGCCTCGGCTCGGCGTTGACCGCCGGCGGTCCCGACGCCACCGCCGACCGGGTGAAACAATTCCGCACCGCCCTCGACACCGTCACCGCCTGACCGTTCGGCCCGGGTGCCGCCGGCCCCGGCCCCCGCGACAGTGGACCCATTTCGTGAGACACGCCCGACGTGTCTCAGGATTCCGGTCCACTGTCAGCGCCAGAGCGGCGCGGCCCCCCACCTAGAGCGGGTGCCAGACGGCGTTTCGGCGGAGCAGGAGGGGGGTGCGGAGGAGGCGGTCGTCACCCGCCAGGAAGACGCGTTCGCAGGCGCGCTGGGCGCGGGCCATCCCGTCCGGCGACTGCGTACCGGTGACGATCATGACGTCCCGCGCCGGCACCCCGACCACCAGGTCGCCGGGCACCGCGGGGGTCAGCCGGTCCCACAGCTCGTCCACCAGCAGCAGGCTGGACTCCAGGCCGCCGAAGGAGATCATGAACGTCGGCGGCCCGCCGTGCACCTCGACGTCGCGCGCCATCGCCAGCAACGTCTCCAGGGCGGTACGGCGTACCGCCGTGTGGTCCAGGCCGAGCTCGTCCAGGTCGGAACCGCGTAGCAACTGGTCCCCGAACGGTGGGCCGACCGAGTACGCCACCGCCAGCTCACCGACGTACGGGTCCATCACGGGGCCGTGCCGGGAGCCCAGGGTGATGCCGCCCGCGTTCTCCATCACGGGCAGGATCACGCTGCTCGGGGCCGACATGATCGCGAACCTAGCGCTTGCGCGCCGGCACGGAAACCCCGGGGGATTCCGACCCGTACCTCGCCAAGCCGGCCCGGTCCCGGGTCAGTCCAGCGCTGCTGGTCCGCGCCACCCTCCGTACGGTCGACGGGAAGGGCGCAGCGGAGCATCGTTGCCCCTGTGACACAGCATGAGGTGCGGCAGCCGATGAAGCCGGAACCGTCGTGGCGGGCAGGCAATGTGCCGCTGCCCGAGCCGAACGTACCTGGGCTGGGGGCTGATCCACCTCGGCACCGGGACGGTTCTCGGGTCGGCCTGGGTCGTCGTCGGTCTCCCCGCCGCGACCTGGTGGACACATCGCCAGGTGGTACGCGAGGAGCAGCTGCTCGCGCAGCGATTCGGGGACGAGTTCGCGCGCTACCGGGCCGCGGTGCCCCGCTATCTCGGGGTCAACCGCCCAGGGCGGCGGAGACCTGCTGCGCGGCGCGTACCACCAGGGGGGCGAGCCGGGTGACGTGCTCGCGTTCCATGTCGAACGCGAGGCCGGACAGGCTCACCGCGCCGACCGGCAGGCCGCGGTGGTCGGACACCACGACGCCGATGCAGCGGATCTTCGGGTAGTTCTCCTCGTCGTCGGCGGCCCAGCCCCGGGTACGCACCACGTCCAGGTCGGCCAGCAACGCCTCGGCCGTGGTCAAGGTCTTGGGGGTACGCCCCGGCAGCCCGGTGCGCTTGGCGATCAGCCGTACCTCGTCGTCCGGGAGGGCGGCCAGGATCGCCTTGCCGATCGCGGTGCAGTGCAGCGCCATCCCGGCGCCGATCCGGGAACGCATCCCGTACGCGCCGCGGCCTTCCAGTTTGTCGACGTACACCGCCTCGTCGCCGTGTCGCATTCCGAAGTGGACGGTGTACCCGGTGCGGTCGCACAGCGTACGCAGTGCGGGGCGCGCCGCGCGGGCGGCGTCGGAGTCGTCGGCGCCCCGTCCGGCCAGCCGCAGCAGCCCGGGGCCGAGCATGTAATCGCGTTCCTCGCCTTCCCGTACCCAGCCGAGGGCGACGAGCTCCTGCAGGATCCGGTGCACCGTCGAGGTGGGCAGCCCGGTGGCGCGGGCGATCGCGGACAGCCGCCGCTGCTCGACCAGCGCCTCGAGCACCACCACGGTCTTCGCGATCGCCGTCGCCTTGCTATCCACAGAGATCGCCGTCGCCTTGCCATCCACAGAGTCTGTCACCGCGCCTCCCCATGCTCGTGGTTCTACCGCGCCATCCACCCGCCGTCCACCACCAGGACGTGACCATGCACGTAATCGGCGGCGGCGCAGGCGAGGAACAGCACCGCGCCGGCGATGTCGGCCGGCTCACCCCAGCGCCCGGCGGGGATCCGGCCGCGGATCTCGGCCTCCCGGTGCGGGTCGGCACGCAGCGCGGCGGTGTTGTCGGTGGCGACGTACCCGGGGGCGACGGCGTTCACGTTGACGCCGCCGGCCGCCCACTCGTTCGCAAGGGCCTTGGTCAGCCCGGCGACGCCGTGTTTGCTGGCGGCGTACGCCGGGACCAGGATGCCGCCCTGGAACGACAGCAGCGACGCCACGTTGACGATCTTCCCGTACCCGGCCTCCAGCATCGGGGCGCCGAACAGCCGGCAGAGCCGGAACACCGCGTCCAGGTTGACCCGCAGCACGTCCTGCCAGTCCTCGTCGCTGGTGTCGGTGGCGGCCGCCCGGCGGATGATCCCGGCGTTGTTGACCAGAATGTCGATCCGGTGTTCGGCAAGCACCTGCCGGGCGGCGTCGGTGACCGCCCCAGGGTCGGCGAGGTCCGCGGTCACGGTGGTCACCTTGGCGCCCTCGGCGGCCGCCTCCGCCGCCACCTCGGACAACCCGTTCCGGCCCCAGAGCACCAGGTCGGCGCCGGCCTGGGCGAGCGCCAGCGCCGTGGCCCGCCCGATCCCGGTACGGGCCCCGGTCACCAGAGCGGTACGGCCGTCGAGGCCGAACCGGTCGGTGAGCCAACCAGCACTCATGGTCGGCTCCCGGCTCGCCCCGCTCCTCGGGCCGCGGGCGGCCCTGCGATGCGCACTCGCCTTCGCCTCATCGCATCGCCTCGATCGGGACCATGTCGAGGTCGCTGTAGTCGAGGTTCTCGCCGCCCATCGCCCAGACGAACGCGTAGTTCGACGTACCGGCGCCGCAGTGGACGGACCAGGGCGGGCTGATCACGGCCTGCCGGTCGGCCACCACCACCGACCGGGTGGCGTCCGGCGGCCCGGCCAGGTGGATCACCCGGGCGTTGTCCCCCAGCCCGAAGTACAGGTACGCCTCGGTACGCCGCTCGTGGGTGTGGCAGGGCATGGTGTTCCAGACGCTGCCCTCGGCGAGGCTGGTGATGCCGAGGATCAGCTGGCAGGACGCGATGCCGTCGGCGTGCACGTACTTGCGGATGGTGCGCACGTTCGCGGACGCCTGCTCGCCGAGGTGGACGGCCTCGACCTCGTCCCGCCGGGCGAGCGTGGTCAGGTGGCTTTCGTGCGCCGGGGTGGACACCAGGTAGAACGTCGCGTCGCCGGTGAGGTGGACGTCGCGGGCGCCGCGGCCGACGTACAGCACGTCGTGGGGGGCCATCGGGTGCTTGTCGCCGTCCGCCGCCACCGCACCCGAGCCGTCCAGGCACACCACCCCCAGCTCCCGGCGCTGGCAGAAGAACTCGGCGCGGAGCTGCTCGGGCGCGGCCAGCTCGACGGTGCCGCCCGCGGGGCGTACGCCCCCGAGGACCAGCCGGTCGTGGTGGCCGTACACCAGGCGCAGCTCGCCGTCGGCGAACAGGTCCTCTACCAGGAACCGACTCCGCAGGCCGGCGGTGTCGAGAGCCGCGAACTCGTCAGGATGGGTGGCATGACGGACCTCCACCAGTAAGATCCTTTCCGCTGTACGGGAAACACTTCCTTTGTACGGGACAACGGGTTCACTATGCCTTCTCAGACCCACCCGAAGCAATGCCCTGACCTGGAGGTCCTTGAGTTGCGGTACCGCAGATACGCGCTGCTGGCCGCGGGCCTGACGCTGCTCGCCGCATGCGCGCCCGGCACCAGCTCCGACAGCGACGCCCCGAAGCCCGGCTCCACGGACTTCAAGGGCAAGACGATGACGTACGTGTACTTCACCGACGGCCCCGACGAGCAGGTCACCCGGGACAGGATCGCCGCCTTCGAGAAGCAGACCGGCGCGAAGGTCAATCTCCAGGTGGTGCCGTACGCCGACCTGGAACAGTCGCTGCAGGCCCGGCTCTCCGGCGGCGAACCGCCGGACGTCGCGCGGCTCACCGACGTACACCCGTTCGCCGAGGACCTGGTCGACCTGCGGGACTTCCTCGGCAAGGACTACGGCTCGGAGTTCCTGCCCGGTCAGGTGAAGGCCGCCAGCGGCCCCGGCGGGGAGCTGCTCGCGGTGCCCAGCGACCTGACCATCAACGGCCCGTTCGTCAACGTGGACCAGTTCAAGAAGGCGGGCGTCGACGTACCCGACAAGTGGACCTGGGACGAGCTGCTCGCCGCGGCGGAGAAGGTGCAGAAGGCGAACAAGACCGAGTTCGCGCTCGCGATCGACAAGTCCGGGCACCGGGTCGCCACCGTGCTCAGCCAGTTCGGCACCGTGATGATCGGCCCGGACGGCAAGGAAGGGCTCGACGTCGCCAAGGCCGAGAAGGCGATCAAGACGCTGACCGACCTGCACGCCTCCGACGCCATGTCGAAGGACTTCTGGCTCGGCTCCGGCACCAAGTACAAGGGCGCCAACGACATCTTCCTGGCCGGCGCGGCACCGGTGTACCTGTCCGGCAACTGGCAGGTGAGCCAGTTCGCCAAGGACGCCAAGTTCGAGTGGGCGGCCGCCCCGAACCCGTGCGCGGAACGCTGCGGCGGCTTCCCCGGCGGCAAGTTCATGGGCGCGTTCAAGCAGTCCAAGAACCCGACCCTGGCCGCGGCGTTCATCGAGTTCATGAACTCCAAGGAGAGCCAGTCCGAGATCTGTGCCAAGGCGGCGTTCCTGCCCACCCGCAACGACCTGGTGAAGTCCGGCGTCGAGTACGCCGACCGCGCCGACGACATGAACGTGTTCGTCAGCGACATCGGCAAGACCCCCGAGGACGCGTACACCTCGCTCGCCAGTCCGGCGTTCGGGCCCAGCTCGGACGTCCTGGTGGAGGAGATCTCCAAGGTGGTCGCCGGGCGGCAGACCGCGGCACAGGCCGCCGCCAACCTGAAGAAGGGCGTCGCCGAGGCGGTGGAGGAGACCTCCGGGTGATCACCCCACACTGCCGCTCGCTTCGCTCACGCCTGAGCGGGGACCCCGGATGAGCTCCGCGGCTCCCGATCCGACAGTGTCGACGGTCGCGACCCCGTCGGTGCCACCGGCCAGCGCACCGAACGGTGGCGCCGCGCCGGCCCGTCCAGAACCCCCTCC
>JBOGDG010000218.1:0-5867 GCA_050701655.1 Micromonosporaceae bacterium | reverse complement strand
CCCTCAGGCCGGCGGGCCCGGGAAGGCCCACTCCCGCCGGCCGGGGAACACCCCATCTGGGGACGTCCTGCGGCGCCGGAACGCCCGGCGTACGGAGCGGTGGCGGCGGGCCCTGCGGCGCGCCGGGTCGGGGCGGTGCCCCGGCGACGTCGGAGCGCGCCACCTGCAGCGGGTCGCCGGGTTCGAGCTGGTACGCCGCTTCGCCGTGCTGGGTCAGGTCCACCCCGATCGCCTCGGCGCGCGAGCTGACCCGGTTTCCGATCAGCCGGTCGAGGAAAGCGCCGATCACGAAGGTCATCGTGAACGAGTACAGCGCCACCACCAGCACCGTCAGCCCCTGTACGCCGAGCTGGCCGTACCCGCCGCCGTAGAACAGTCCGTCGGCCCCGGCCGGGTTGATCGCCGTACTGGCGAACAGGCCGACACAGAGCGAACCGACGACGCCGCCGCCGAGGTGCACCGCGGCCACGTCGAGAGAGTCGTCGAGCCCGATCCAGGTCTTCACACCGACCAGCAGGGCGCACACCACGCCGGCGAAGGCGCCGACGGCGATCGCGCCCAGCGGGCTGACGTACCCGGCGCAGGGGGTGACGGCGACCAGCCCGGCGATCGCGCCGGAGGCGGCCCCCAGACTGGTCGGCTTGCCGTACCGGACCCGCTCGGTGGCGATCCAGCTCAGTACGGCGGCCGCGCCGGCGACCACGGTGTTGACCACCGCGACGCTGGCCAGCCCGTCGGCGGCGAGCGCGGAGCCGCCGTTTAAGCCCAGCCAGCCGACCCACAGCAACCCGGCGCCGAGCATCACCAGCGGCATGTTGTGCGGCCGCATCGACACCTCAGGCCAGCCCCGGCGGCGTCCCAGCACCAGCGCCATCGCGACCGCGGCGGCCCCGGTGTTGGTGTGCACCACGATGCCGCCGGCGAAGTCCAGCGCGCCCAGCTGCGCCGCCCAGCCCTCCGGTGAGAAGACCCAGCGCGCCACCGGTACGTACACCAGCAGCGTCCACAGCACGGTGAACGTGATGAAGGAGCCGAACCGCCACCGGTCGGCGGTGGCGCCGGTAATCAGCGCGACGGTGACCACCGCGAACATCATCTGGAACGCCGCGTACGCCATCGGCGGCACCGACAGCTCGGCGAACCCCGGGATCGGGCCGAGATTCTCCAGCCCGACGAACCTCAGACCACCCAGATAGCGGCTGCCCGGGCCGAACGCCAGCGAAAACCCGACGAGCACCCACAGCACGCTGACCACCGCGAGCGCGGTGAAATTCTGCATCAGCATGCCGAGTACGTGCTTCGCGCGGACCATGCCCCCGTAGAAGAAGCCGACGCCGGGGAGCATGAGCAGCACCAGGGCGGTGCTCACCAACACCCACCCGGTCGCGCCTGAATCGATGGCAGGTGCAGTGAGAACCACTACGACCCCTCTTTACGCAGGGAGAATGGGGGAATCTTGCCGTGGCGCGGCGGAGCGGACTGCTCCCCCGAGAGCGGCCTGCGAAACGAGCCCGCGCCGTTGCGGGGAGCACAGCACACAACAGAATTAACGGGACTGTCAACAAGTGACGGGCATCAATCACTCAACGCGCCAACCCGGTTACTCTGAGACCTAGGTCACACCCTCCACCACGAGGATTCCTCGGGTACGAACCCGCTCAGCCGAGCGCCCCACGACGCCTCAGCCAGCGCCCTGCGGCGCCTCAGGCGGAGATGCCGGAGGTCGCGTTGTCGAGCGCTGCGCCGTACCGCTCGGCGAGCCGTTCGATGCCGTTCCAGAGGCCTTCCATCACCAGCTCGGCGGCCTGTCGCGGGGTCACGTCGTCGCGGGTCTGGCGCCAGATCGCCGCCCGCTCGCAGGCTCCGACGATCAGCTCCGCGTACGCCTCCCGGTTGAGCGCCGGCGCCTCGGGGGCGTACATCAGGATCATCTCGGCGATCAGGTCGCGCAGAACCCTGCGGATCTCCTCGACCTGGTCGGAGACCGCCTGTGAAGCGACCTGCCGGACCACCGCCCAGCCCTGGTCGTGCCCGGCGACGAACTCGTGGTACGCCAGCAGCCCGCGCCAGAGCACGTCGCGCAGCGTGGTGGCACCGGGCAGCGCGTCGACCACGGCGCGGGTCATGTCTTCCCGTACCCGGCCGATGCTCGCGACCAGCAGCCCCTCCTTGGAGCCGAAGTACGCGTACAGCATCGGCTTGGTGACGCCGACCCGGCGCGCGATCTCGTCCATCGAGGCGTCCTGGTAGCCGCGCTCGGCGAACACCGCCTCCGCCGCCTCCAGCATCTGGCGCTCACGGTCGGCCCGCGGCATGCGACGCCGCGTGGAACGTCCGGGGGTGCCAGCCATGCCAGCGAGCCTACACCTCTTTCGCCATTAACTTACTTGGAGTACATTACCTAAGGTAAGTTTGCTGGCAGCTAGCACTTGGAGTGGCAGATGAGCGACCCGATCTCGGCGGTCATCGTGGGCACCGGGTTCTCCGGACTGTCGACGGCGATCGGCCTCAAGAAGGCCGGCGTCACCGACTTCGTGGTGCTCGAGAAGGCCTCGGACGTCGGCGGCACCTGGCGGGAGAACACCTACCCCGGCTGCGCCTGCGACGTGCAGTCCCACCTCTACTCGTACTCCTTCGCGCAGCACCCGCGCTGGTCGCGGATGTTCGCCCGGCAGCCGGAGATCGAGGCGTACCTGAAGGGCTGCGTCGACCGGTACGGGCTGCGGCCGCACATCCGGTTCCACACCGAGTTCGCCGGCGCCGAGTACGACGACGCCACCAGCCTGTGGCACGTGGAGACAGGACGCGGTGACGTGATCGTCGCGCGCTCCGTGATCGTCGCGAAAGGCCCGCTCCACCAGCCGCTTTACCCGTCGGTGAGCGGGATCGAGCGGTTCACCGGCAAGACCTTCCACTCCGCGGAGTGGGACCACGACTACGACCTGACCGGCAAGCGGGTCGCGGTGATCGGCACCGGCGCCAGCGCCATCCAGTTCGTGCCCGAGATCGCCAAGGTCGCGTCGCGGGTGACGCTGGTGCAACGTACCCCCGCCTGGGTAATGCCGAAGCTCGACCGGAAGATCGGAAAGACCGAGCAGCGGGTGTACGCGGCGCTGCCGTTCCTGCAGCGGCTCTACCGGCACAGCATCTACTGGCGCAACGAGCTGCGGGTGCTCGGCATGCTGCACCCGAAGGCGATGAGGTTCCTGGAGTTCATCGGCAAGGCGCACATCCGCCGGTCGATCAAAGATCCGGAGCTGGCCCGCAAGCTGACCCCCGACTTTGCTGTCGGTTGCAAGCGCATCCTGATCTCCAACGACTACTACCCCGCGCTGGCCCGCGACAACATCGACGTGGTCACCGGTGGGTTGACCGAGGTCGCCGAGAACGGGGTCGTCACCGCCGACGGCGTACACCACGAGGTCGACGCGATCATCTACGGCACCGGCTTCCACATCACCACCGGGTACGAGCACCTCCGGATCATCGGCCGCGACGGCGTCAAGATCCAGGAGGCGTGGGACCCGGGCCCGGTGGCGTACCTCGGGGCGACCGTGGCCGGCTTCCCGAACATGTACCTGATGCTCGGCCCGAACACCGGGCTGGGGCACAGCTCGATGGTCTTCATGGCCGAGGCGCAGACCCGCTACATCCTGGGCGCGCTGCGGCTGCTTGACCGCACCGGCGCCCGCGCCATCGAGGTGCGGACCGGCGTGCAGAACGGCTTCAACGAGCGGGTGCAGCAGAAGCTGTCCAACGCGGTGTGGGCCAAGGGCGGCTGCAAGAGCTGGTACGTCGACCCCGACGGGCGCAACAGAACGCTCTGGCCCGGGTACACGTTCTCCTACTGGTGGCGTACCCGCCGGCCGAACCCGTCCGACTACACCCTGACCTACTGAGGGGGCTCCGCGATGTATCTGGCACACGAGAACCCGGCCGGCGGCGCCCCGCTGCTACAGGTGGTGCTGACCACCCTGATCGCGCTGACGTTCCTGGCGCCCACCGTGCTGGTGGTGCTCGCCGAGCGCACCGGCCGTCCCACCGTGGTCGGGCGCTGGGCGGACGGGCTCGCGGCGCGTACCGGGCTGCCGCGCTGGTTCGGACTGCCGGTGGCGGCGCAGGTCGCCTCGCTACTGTCGGCCGGGGTCGGTGTCTACTGGGACGTGCCGTACCACGTCGACTTCGGGCGCGACGAGGGACCGCTGGCCAACCCGGCGCACTACCTGATCCTGTTCGGGCTGCTCGGCGTCTTCGCCTCGGGGTTGCTGAGCATCGGCCTGGCGAACCGGCCGCTACCACGCCGTACCGTCACGGTGTGGCGCTGGGAGGCACCGGCCGGGAGTGTGCTGATCACCGTGGCCGGCGCGTTCGGGATGCTCGGCTTCCCGCTCGACGACGCCTGGCACCGGGTCTTCGGGCAGGACGTCACCGAGTGGGGCCCCACCCACGTGCTGATGATCGGCGGCGCCGTGCTCTCCGTCCTCGGTACGGCGGTGCTCGCCGCCGAGTCCCGCCAGGTCGGCACGTCGGAGAAGGCGCTGCGCTGGGTCAACTGGAACGTCGCGCTGTGGTGGCTGCTCGGTATCTCCGCGTTCCTGATGGAGTACGACCTCGGCGTACCGCAGTTCCCGATGGTGGCGCAGGTGGCGATCACCGCGATCGCGGCTACCTGGGCGCTGATGTGGGCGCGCTCGGCGTACGGGCCCGGCGGGGCGGTGCTGGCGGCGGTGGCGTTCCTCGCGCTGCGCGCCGTGCTGATGCTGCTCGCCGCCGGGGTCGTGGAGCGTACCCCCCACCACTTCAGCTTCTACCTGGCCGAGGCGGTGCTGATCGAGCTGCTCGCGCTGGTGCTGGCGGTCGAGCGGCGCTACCTGTTCGGAGCCGTCGCCGGCATCGCGGTCGGCAGCCTCGGGATGCTCGCCGAGTGGGGCTGGAACGAGCTGTTCCTGCCGCTGCCGTGGCCCACCGCCGAGCTGCCGCGCTATCTGGCGTACGGGGTGCTGGCCGGCATCGGCGCCGGGCTGATCGGCGCCTGGCAGCTGACCCGGCTCGACGAGATCGCGGGCACTCCCCGGGCGCGGGCGGCCGGCGTACTGCCGGGTTGGAAGCGGCACGGGCTGCTGCTGGTCGGCGCACTGCTCGCCTTCGGCACCCTGGGCGTGAGCGTCCCCCGGATGTACGACGAGACGATCCGCGGTGAGCTGACCCTGACCCCTGTCGCCACCGAGTACGGGCGCAGCGCCGTCGTGACGGTGAAGCTGGACCCGGCGGTGGCCGAGCGCGCGACCTGGTTCTACGCACTGTCCTGGCAGGGCGGCGGCTCAGTGAAGACCCCGATGCAGCGGGTCGGCCCAGGGGTCTACCGCTCCGCGGACCCGCTGCCGATCCACGGCGAATGGAAGACGCTGGTACGCCTGCACACCGGCCCCAACTACCTGGTCTCGCTACCGGTCTACTTCCCGGAGGACAGGGCGATCCCGGTCGACGCGATCCCGGCCGAATCCGGGGTCACCCGCAGCTTCATCGGTGAGCTGCCACTGCTGCAACGCGAGGCGAAGACCGACCTGGCGCCGGCGATGTGGAATCTCGGGTACGGCGTGCTGTTCGCGATCTACCTGGTGCTGTTCGGGGTGATCACCGCGCTGTACCTGCACGCCGCCTCGGCAGGGCCGGCGCGGCACCGGGCTCGCGGCCCCAACCGGCCCAGGCTCGGCCGGCGCCCGGCGTCCGGGAATCGGCCCGCCAACCGATCGGCTCGCGCCGCGCAGCGGCAGGAGGCCCGGGTATGAGCCGCGTCACCACCTCCGACGGCATCACGCTGTACGCCGAGGTCACCGGCGAGCCCACGGCACCGGTCGCCGTGGTGT
>JBOGDG010000217.1:0-5876 GCA_050701655.1 Micromonosporaceae bacterium | reverse complement strand
GCGCCGGCGCACCCCCGCCGATGCCCCTGCCACCGACGCCGCCCGCAGCGCACCGCCCAGCCCGCGCCGGGAGGCGCTGCAGTCCCAGCAGCAGCTGCTCGCCGCCCGGATCGGCTCCGCCGGCTCGTACGCCGAGATCGTGGACCGGATCGTGGAGACCGTCACCGTGTGGCCGCCGCTGTCCACGGTGGTGCTGATGCTGGCCGAGCTGGACGGCGCGCTGCGACTGGTCGCGAGCCGCGGGCTGAGCGCCGAGATGGCGAGTCAGTGGCACCGGATTCCGCCGCAGGTGGAGGTGCCGCTCAACGCCGCGGTCAACGAACGCAAGGCGGTGCTGCTGGGCGAGCCGGAGCTGGCCGAGCACTTCCCGCTGGTGGCGCAGATCGTGCCCGACACCCACGCGATGGCGTGTCTGCCGCTGTTCGACGACGGGCACCTGCTGGGCGTACTGGGGTTGTCGTGGCAGCAGCCGGTACGGCTCACCGGGTTGAACCGGCGGTACCTGCTGGCGCTCGCCGACAGCTGCGCGCGTACCGCCGCCGGGTTGGCCGGCCGTACCCCCGTTACGGCCGCCGCCGACGAGGCCGGCCCGCCGGCACTGACCCTGGAACACCGCCTCGAGTACGGGCTGCTGCCGATCGTGTTCGAGCCGCTCAGCGAGGCCGCGGCGCTGCTCGCCCCGATCACCGAAGGAGACCAGATCGTCGACTTCGAGTTCGAGTACGCCAACCGCGCCGCCCGCGAGTACGCCGCCAGCGAGCAGCTCGACCTGGACAACTCCACGCTGCTGGAGGCGCTGCCGGAGGTGGGCAGCCGGCTGCTGCTGGGCGAGTTCGCGAAGGTGCTGCGCACCGGGCAGCCGTACCAGATCGACGACCTCCACATCACCGCCGACCTGGAGGGTACGCACGGCTCGTACACCCTCTCGGCTCACGCCACCCGGCTGACCGACCGGGTGCTGACGGTGTGGCGGATCCAGACCGGCGCCAGGCTGCTGCACGACCAGCTGCTACAGGCGGAGCGGATCGCCCACGCCGGCTCCTTCTGGTGGAACCTGCGCTCCGGCGACCTGCGCTGGTCCCCGGAGACCCATCGGCTGTTCGAGCGGCCGGTCGAGGCCGGGCCGGTCGGGGTCGACGAGCTGGCCGACCACATCCACAGCGACGACTGGCTGGGCGTACAGAACGCGATCAACCGGCTGCTCGCCGGCCGCGCCGCGGAGGTGGAGTTCCGGCTCTCCGGCCACGCCTCCGGCCGCCGGCTCCGGCTGCGCGGCGAACCGATGAAAGACGGATCCGGGGTGTACGCGGTCAGCGGCATCATGCGTGACGTGAGCCGGGAGCGGGCCGCCGAGGCGAGACTGCGCCGCGCGTCGGAGGCGCTCGCCTCGCAGCGGCTGCGACTGGAGTCCGAACGGCACGCCGCCGCCTCGCTGCGGGACGCGCTGCTGCCCCGCAGCCTGGACCCCACCACCACCCAGGGGCTGGTGGTGCACGGGCTGTGCCGTTCCCCCGAAGGGGCCGACTGGGTGGCCGGCGACTGGTTCGACGTACTGACGCTGCCCGACCGTACGCTGCTCGTGATCGGGGACGTTGCCGGGCGCGGGCTGGCCGCAGCCACCGCCGCCACCCAGCTGCGCAGCGCGATCCGGGCGTACGCGGTGCTCGGGATGTCCCCGGCGGAGCAGCTCACCGCGCTCAACCAGCTGCTCTGCGAGCTGGACCCGGATCGGCTGGCCACCCTGGTGGTCGCCGACTTCGTACCGGGGATCCGGCGGCTGCGCTGGTCCGTGGCCGGCCAGGGGCCGCCGGTACGCTACCGCGACGACGGCTCCGCGGAGCTGCTGGAAGGCCCGATCGGGCTGCCGATCGGCGCGGTGCCCGAGCCCAGCCACGCCGACGCGTCAACCATCCTGGAACCCGGCGAACGGCTGCTCTGCTACACCGACGGGCTGGTCACCCAGCGCGACGTCACCGGCTCCGACGGGGTCGAGGTGCTGCTGCGCGCCGGCCTCGACACCGACGTCGACGACCTCGACGCGCTGGTCGACCACGTCACCGAGAAGCTCGGCGGCGAGCCGCACGACGACCTCTGCGTCGTCACCGCGACCGTGCTCTAGGAGGTGGCTGCCGCGGCGGCCCGACCGGCGGTACGGCCGGAGAACAGGCAGCCGCCCAGGAAGGTGCCCTCCAACGAGCGGTAACCGTGTACGCCGCCGCCTCCGAACCCGGCGACCTCGCCGGCGGCGTACACCCCGGGAAGCGGTGAGCCGTCGGAGCGCAGCACGCGCGAATCCAGGTCGGTGTGCAGCCCACCGAGCGTCTTGCGGGTGAGAATGCTGAGCCGGACCGCGATCAGCGGGCCGGCCTTCGGGTCGAGCAGCTTGTGCGGCGACGCCACCCGGATCAGCTTGTCGCCCAGGTAGCTGCGGGTCTGCCGCAGCGCCATCACCTGCAGGTCCTTGCTGAACGGGTTGTCCATCTCGCGGTCCCGGGCCAGCACCTCGCGCTCCACGAGCCGTGGGTCCAGTGCGGCGTCTGACGCGAGCGCCGCCATCTTCCCGGTCAGCTCCTGGAGCGTGCCGGCCTGGACGAAATCCTCACCTTTGTCAAGGAACGCCCGCACTGGCGCGGGCATGTCGGCGCGGGCGCGCTGGATCACGCCGGGGATGCTGCGGCCGGTCAGGTCCGGGTTCTGCTCGGAGCCCGACAGCGCGAACTCCTTGCCGATGATCTTCTTGGTGAGTACGAACCAGGTGTAGTCGTACCCGGTCTTCATGATGTGTTCCAGGGTGCCGAGCGAGTCGAAGCCGGGGTAGAGCGGCACCGGCAGCCGGTTGCCGACCGCGTCCAGCCAGAGCGACGACGGGCCGGGCAGGATCCGGATCCCGTGGTTGTGCCAGACCGGGTCCCAGTTGTGGATGCCCTCCACGTAGTGCCACATCCGGTCCGGGTTGATGATGCCGCCGCCGGCCTTCCCGGTGATGCCGAGCATCCGCCCGTCGACGTGGTGCGGCACCCCGGCGACCATGTGCTCGGGCGGGGTGCCGAGCCGGGCGGGCCAGCTGGCGCGTACCAGCTCGTGGTTGCCGCCGATGCCGCCGGAGGTGACGATCACCGCCTGGGCCTTGAGCTCGAAGTCGCCTGCCTCGTCGCGGTTGGACTGCTCGCCCCGCTTGGCGTCGTCGGCTTTCAGGACCTTTCCGCGTACGCCGTCGACGGCGCCCTGCGTGGTGGTCAGCTCGTCGACGCGGTGCCGGTGCTTGATGGTGACCCTGCCGTCGGCTTCCGCTTGTCGCACCCGCTTGATGAACGGCTCCAGCAGACCGGGCCCGGTGCCCCAGGTGACGTGGAAGCGCGGCACCGAGTTGCCGTGGCCGTACGCCCCATACCCGCCCCGCTCGGCCCAGCCCACGACGGGGAAGAACCGTACGCCCATGCCGTGCAGCCAGGCGCGCTTCTCGTGGGTGGCGAAGTCGACGTACGCCTCCGCCCACCTGCTCGGCCAGTGGTCCTCGGGACGGTCGAACCCGGCGGTGCCCATCCAGTCCTGCAGCGCCAACTCGTACGAGTCCCGGATCCGCATCCGGCGCTGCTCGGGTGAGTCGACGAGGAACAGCCCGCCGAACGACCAGTGCGCCTGCCCGCCGAGCGATGCCTCCGGCTCCTGATCCAGCAGGATCACCCGCCGCCCCGCGTCCGCGAGCTCGGCGGTGGCGGCCAAACCGGCGAGCCCCGCCCCGACCACGATGACGTCAGCATCCATCCCGGCACCCTAGCGCCGCTCCACGCCCGGCGTCGCTGACCCTCGCCCACCGGCCCCGCCAAGATCCGGGGCGGGGCGGTCAGGTCTGTTCCCCGCCGCCTCGCGGGTCGGTCGGGACCGCCCGGTCGGTGGCCCCGGGCTCCACCTCGGCGAACGCCCTGGTGTGGGCGAGGTCCTCGACCAGGTGCGGGTAGTGCAGGTCGAAGGCGGGGCGCTCGCTGCGGATCCGGGGCAGCGTGGTGAAGTTGTGCCGCGGCGGCGGCGAGCTGGTGGCCCACTCCAGGGCGTTGCCGTGCCCCCACGGGTCGTCGGCCTCCACCAGCGCCCCGAACTTGTACGACTTCCACATGTTCCACACGAACGGCAGCGTCGAGATGCCGAGTATGAACGACCCGATCGTGGAGACGGTGTTCAGCATGGTGAAGCCGTCGGAGGCCAGGTAGTCGACATACCGCCGGGGCATCCCCTCGTTGCCGAGCCAGTGCTGCACCAGGAACGTGGTGTGGAAGCCGATCAGGGTGAGCCAGAAGTGCAGCTTGCCGAGCCGCTCGTCGTACCACCGGCCGGTGAACTTCGGGAACCAGAAGTACACCCCGGCGAACACCGCGAACACGATCGTCCCGAACAGTACGTAGTGGAAGTGCGCCACCACGAAGTACGTGTCGTTGACGTGGAAGTCGATCGGCGGCGACGCCAGCAGCACCCCCGAGAGCCCGCCCAGCAGGAACGTCGTCAGGAACCCCAGCGCGAACAGCATCGGGGTCTCGAACGTCAACTGTCCCCGCCACATCGTGCCGATCCAGTTGAAGAACTTGATCCCCGTCGGCACCGCTATCAGGAACGTCATGAACGAGAAGAACGGCAGCAGCACCTGCCCCGTCGCGAACATGTGGTGCGCCCACACCGTCATCGACAGCGCCGCGATCGAGATCGTCGCGGCGACCATCCCCCTATAGCCGAACAGCGGCTTCCGCGAGAACACCGGGATCACCTCGGTGATGATCCCGAAGAACGGCAGCGCGACGATGTACACCTCGGGGTGCCCGAAGAACCAGAACAGGTGCTGCCACAGCATCGCCCCGCCGGTCTCGGTCGCGAAGGCCTGCGCCCCCAGCCGGCGGTCCGCCTCCAGCACCAGCAGCGCGGCGGCCAGGATCGGGAACACCATCAGCACCATCAGGCTGGTGATCAGGATGTTCCAGGTGAAGATCGGCATCCGGAACATCGTCATCCCCGGCGCCCGCAGCGTCAGGGTGGTGGTGACCATGTTGACCGCGCCCAGGATGGTGCCCAGGCCGGCGATCACCAGACCCATGATCCACATGTCGGCGCCGATGCCCGGCGAGTTCGCGGCGCTGGTCAACGGGGTGTACGCGTACCAGCCGAAGTCCGCCGCCCCGCCCGGAGTCGCGAAGCCGCCCATCACCATCAGCCCACCGAACAGGAACAGCCAGTAGCTCAAGGCGTTGAGCCGCGGAAAGCTGACGTCCGGGGAGCCGATCTGCAACGGCAGCACCAGGTTGGCGAACGCGAACAGCATCGGAGTCGCGAACAGCAGCAGCATGATCGTGCCGTGCATCGTGAACAGCTGGTTGTACTGCTCGTTCGACAGGAACTGCTGCCCCGGCCGGGCCAGCTCCGCGCGCATCAGCAACGCCATGAAGCCGCCCGCGGCGAAGAACCCCATCGCGGTGACCAGGTACATCTTGCCGATGTCCTTGGCATCGGTGGTGCGTAATATTCGGCCGAGTCGACTGCCGCGTACCGGCCGGTGTACCGGCCCGGGGTAGAAGTCCGCGTGCCGCCGCACGACGACGGTGCCGGCAGGCGTCTCGACCTCACGTATGGCCATCCCAGGCCCCCTGGTGATCGGCGTACCCCTCATGGTGCATCTCCCCCGCCGGCTTCGCACCCCTTAGGCGCGTTTATCGGCGTACCGACCGGGAAACCAAAGGGGTTAGGCCCGACCCGGAGGGAGCGTGGGGTGCGACTCGGCTTCCTGACCAGCCTGTACGCCACCACCGGCCCGTACGCCACCGTGTACCTGCGCGAGCAGCCGGTGGGCGAGGACGCGATCGGCCAGCTGGAGCTGCGGTGGCGCTCGCTGGCGC
>JBOGDG010000216.1:0-5877 GCA_050701655.1 Micromonosporaceae bacterium | reverse complement strand
TGATCTTGCGTGGAGAACCGCGTGAGGAGCGCGTGAAGACCGCGTGAGGAGCGCGTGAGAGCGCGTGAAGACCGCGTGAGGAGCGCGTGAGAGCGCGTGAAGACCGCGTGAGGAGCGCGTGAGGAGCGCGTGAGGAGCGCGTGAGGAGCGCGTGAGGAGCGCGTGAGGAGCGTGAGTACCGCACGGAGCGCGGGCGTTGTGTCAGCGTCGCGACAGCGTCACGAATCCGTCACCGCGACGCCTCGGCCGGACGTACGCTGCGCTGGTATCCGCGGGGGCCGCCACACGCTTGGACACGCCCATGACCACGATCGCCCAGCGCACCACGGCGCGCCACCTCCTCGACGACGTGGTGACCCGGATCGGCTCCGGCTCACCGTCGCTGACCACCCTGGAAGACCTGGCACGCTGGCTCGGCCAGGCCGCCGTACAGCTCGGTGGGCTCGACCAGGCCACCCGGCGCAGCCGGATCTCCGGTGCTGGAGTGGTGCTCGCGGAGGCCCCCGGCGGGCACGTGATGGTGGTGCGTTACTTCCCACCGGCCGAGCCCACCCCGATCCACGGCCACTCCGGCTGGGGCGCGCTGGTGCTGCTGTCCGGACGCGGCCGGTACGAGACCTGGCAACCCCTCGACGACCGGTACGCCCGGCTCACCCGGGTCTGCGAGCTGACCGGCGGCGAGACCTACGCCTGGGCGGATCCGCCGCTCGACGTACACCGCCAGGAAGGGCTCGGGCGGGGAGCCACCGAGCTGACGATCTTCAAGCGGCACCCGTACCACACCTGGGCCCCGCAGTACGCGCCCGAGCCGCCGGGCGCGACGCTGCCCGGCGTGGCCGCGCCGCTCGGCAGCGACGGATCGCGATAACCCGCCGGGCCGGTTGACCTGGAGTGCACTCCAGGTCATAGCGTCGAGGCGTGACGCTTTCGATCGCTGAAACCGCCGACCGCACCGGGCTGTCCATCGACACGCTCCGGTACTACGAGCGGATCGGGCTGCTCGACCCGCCGGCCCGTGACTCGGGCGGCCGCCGTACGTACGCCGACGCCGACCTGGGTTGGTTGGAGTTCCTGATGCGGCTGCGTACCACCGGGATGCCGATCCGGGTGATGCAGCGGTACGCCCAGCTGAGCCGTGAGGGCACCGGCACCGAGGAGGAGCGCCGGCAGCTGCTGATCGACCAGCGGGACGCGGTCAGAGCCCGGATCGCCGAGCTGACCGCGTGCCTCGACGTACTCGACTTCAAGATCGACAACTACGCCCGCCTGATCGCGGAAGAAGCCGACAACCCGGAGGTATGCCGATGACACTCCCGACCCGCCGACTCGGCGCCCTGACCGTCGCCGCCCAGGGGCTGGGCTGCATGGGGATGAGCGAGTTCTACGGCGAGACCGACGACACCGAGTCGATCGCCACCCTCCACCGCGCCCTCGACCTCGGTGTCACCCTGCTCGACACCGCCGACATGTACGGCCGCGGCGCCAACGAGGAGCTGGTGGGCCGCGCGATCGCCGGCCGCCGCGACGAAGTGGCGCTCGCGACCAAGTTCGGAAACGTACGGACCGGCACCTCGTCGACGATCCGCGGCGACGCGGAGTACGTACGCCAGGCCTGCGACGCGTCTCTGCGCCGGCTCGGCGTGGACCACATCGACCTCTACTACCAGCACCGGGTCGACCCGGACACGCCCATCGAGGAGACGGTCGGCGCGATGGCCGCGCTGGTCGAGGCGGGCAAGGTGCGGCACCTGGGGCTGTCTGAGGCGGGCGCCGAGACGATCCGGCGGGCGCACGCCGTACACCCGATCGCCGCGGTGCAGACCGAATGGTCCCTCTGGTCCCGCGACATCGAGGAGTCGGTGGCACCGGCCTGCCGCGAGCTGGGGATCGGGATCGTGCCGTACTCGCCGCTGGGGCGGGGCTTCCTGACCGGGCGTTTCCGCTCCGCCGCCGACTTCGACGCCTCCGACACCCGCCGGGAACGCTTCCCGCGTTTCAGCGACGAGACGATGCGGCACAACCTCGCGGTCGTGGAAGCGCTGGAAAAACTCGCGGAGGTACGCGGCGTCACCGCCGGCCAGCTCGCGTTGGCCTGGGTGCAGCACCGCGGCGACGATGTGGTGCCGATCCCGGGCACCCGGCGGCGTACGTACCTGGAACAGAATGTCGCCGCCGCCGGGCTGACGCTCTCTGCCGGCGACCTGGCCGCGCTGGAGGCGGCCGTACCACCCGAAGCGGTGCTCGGCACCCGCTACGCGGAACCCGCCATGCGCCTCCTCGGCCGCTGACCGCCCCGCCGGGCCGGGCCGGATCTTGGAGAGTTAGCGGGCTATATATGCCCGCTAACTCTCCAAGATCTACAAGTTACGGCACCACGGGGAGGTAGACCTCTCCGCCGGAGGTGACGAATTCTTCGGACTTCTCTTTCATGCCTTGCTCGGCGTACGCCTTGAGGTCCTGGCTGATCTTCATCGAGCAGAACTTCGGGCCGCACATCGAGCAGAAGTGGGCGGTCTTCGCCGGCTCGGCGGGCAGCGTCTCGTCGTGGAACGCCCGCGCGGTGTCGGGGTCCAGCGAGAGGTTGAACTGGTCCTCCCAGCGGAACTCGAACCGGGCCTTGGACAGCGCGTCGTCCCACGCCTGCGCCGTCGGGTGGCCCTTCGCCAGGTCGGCGGCGTGCGCGGCGATCTTGTACGCGATCACGCCCGCCTTCACATCGTCGCGGTTCGGCAGCCCCAGGTGCTCCTTCGGGGTGACGTAGCAGAGCATCGCGGTGCCGTACCAACCGATCATCGCCGCGCCGATGGCGGAGGTGATGTGGTCGTACCCGGGAGCGATGTCGGTGGTCAGCGGGCCGAGGGTGTAGAACGGCGCGCCGTCGCACCACTCCTTCTGCAGCTCCATGTTCTTTTTGATCTTGTGCATCGGTACGTGGCCCGGGCCCTCGTTCATCACCTGCACGTCGTACTCCCAGGCGATCTTCGTCAGCTCCCCCTGGGTACGCAGCTCGGCCAGCTGCGGCTCGTCGTTGGCGTCGGCGATCGAGCCCGGCCGCAGGCCGTCGCCCAGCGAGAACGCGATGTCGTACTGCGCGAAGATCTCGCACAGCTCGCGGAAGTTGGTGTAGAGGAAGTTCTCCTCGTGGTGCGCCAGGCACCAGGCGGCCATGATCGAGCCGCCGCGCGAGACGATGCCGGTCACCCGCGGCACGGTGGTCGGGATGTACCGCAGCAGGACGCCCGCGTGCACCGTCATGTAGTCCACGCCCTGCTCGGCCTGCTCGATCACGGTGTCCCGGAAGACCTCCCAGGTCAGTTTCACCGGGTCGCCGTTGACCTTCTCGAGGGCCTGGTAGATCGGTACGGTCCCGATCGGCACCGGCGAGTTGCGCATGATGCCTTCGCGGGTCGCGTGGATGTGCTTGCCGGTGGACAGGTCCATCACGGTGTCGGCGCCCCACTTGCACGCCCAGGTGAGCTTGTCGACCTCCTCCGCGATCGAGGACGACACAGCGCTGGTGCCGATGTTGGCGTTGATCTTGACGAGGAAGCGCTCGCCGATCAGCATCGGCTCGGTCTCGGCGTGGTTGATGTTGTTCGGCAGGATCGCGCGCCCGGCGGCGATCTCGTCCCGTACCACCGACGGGTCCAACCCCTCACGCAGAGCGGCGAACTCCATCTCCGGCGTCACGATCCCCTGCCGGGCGTAGTGCATCTGGGTCGGCCGCTTACCGTCACGAGCACGCAGCACCCGGCGGCCCGCGTTGGCGGCGCCGACCGCGTCGATCTCCTCCACGTCGTCGCGCTCGGCGATCCAGTGCGCCCGCAGCTGCGACAGCCCCACCTCGGGGTCGGCGCCGGGGCCGGAGGTGTCGTACAGCCGTACCGGCGGGTCGTCGTTGGTCAGGTCCACCTCGGCGAACGGCACCTGGATGTCAGGGCGCGAGCCGGCGACGTACACCTTGCGGCGGTTGGCGATCCGGTTGTTGACAGGGTTCTCAGCGGTCGAGGTCATCGAGCCTCCCATTCGAAGTGATTCAGCGGTCCGTGGCCCCCGCCGAGACGCCAATCGGCGGCCCACGCGAGCGCTCTGGTCACGTACTCCTTGGCCTGCCGCAACGTGTCGGCCAGCGGCAGGCCGGACGCCAGCCCGGCCGCCACCGCCGAGGCGAAGGTGCAGCCGGTGCCGTGCGTGTTCGGGGTGTCGATCCACGGCGACCGCAGCTGCCAGGCTTCGCCCTCGTGCCACACCACGTCGACGGCGAGCGGCCGGCCCGCCTCATCGACGGCGCCCTCCAGGTGACCGCCCTTGACGACCACGGCCCCGGCACCGGTCTCCGCGAGCTCCGACGCGGCCGACACCATGTCGTCCACAGTGGACAAATCACGGCCGAGCAGCAGTGACGCCTCGCGCAGGTTCGGCGTGATCACCGCGGCGTGGGCGAACAGCTTCGGGTACGCCTCCGCCACCCCGCCGAGCGCCAGCCTGTCCCCACTGGACGCCACCAGCACCGGGTCGACGACGAGGCGGGGCAGCTCCCCGGCGGCGGCACGATCGGTCACCACGCCCAGGATCTCCGTACTGGCGAGCATGCCGGTCTTCACCGCGCGTACCGGAAGGTCGGCGAGCACCGCGCCGATCTGCTCGTCGACGAACCCGGACGCCAGCGCGATGAACCCGACCACGCCCTTCGTGTTCTGCGCCGTGACGGCGGTGATCGCGCTGGTCCCGAACACCCCCAGCGCCGCGAACGTCTTCAGATCCGCCTGAATCCCCGCACCCCCGCCGGAGTCCGACCCGGCGATGGTCAAAGCCACGTTCGGCGTCATGCCGCACCTCCCGGTTCCTGCGAGATCTTGGAAGCCTGGTGGGCCCAGCGCCCACTAGGGCTCCAAGATCTCGATGACAACGCCTCCAGTACCGCCGCTACAGCGCCGGCGGGGTCGGGGGCGCGCATTACCTCGCCCATCACCGCCACGCCCGCGGCACCGGCGTCACGGCAGGCCGCCGCGCTGGCCCGGCCCACGCCACCCAGGGCATAGACCGGGACGGGGGTACGCGCACACAGCGCACGCAGTCCGTCCAGCCCGAGCGAGGGGCCGTACCTGGGTTTGGAGGCGGTGGCGTACACCGGCGAGACGGTCAGGTAGTCCAGCCCCTCCGCGCTCGCGGCGTCCACTTCGGACTCGTCATGGCAGGAACGGCCCACCGGGTCGTACAGCGACTGCGGCGGCAGCGCATCCTTCGCCGCCAGATGCACCGCCGTCGTCGGGCCCACCGGCCACGATGCGGCGATCAGCAACCCGCCGACCGGCTCCAGCAGCTCCCACAGCCGCTCGGCGAGCGCCGCGCGCTCCGTACCCCCAAGATCTTTTTCTCTGAGTACGACCGCCCGCGCGCCCCCTTCCACCGCGCGTGCCACGGTCTCCAGCAGGGACGCACGGGCCTGGCGCCGATCGGTCAGCACCAGCAGCTCCGGCAGCGTGGTCACAGCTCCGCCAGCCCGTCGAAGGAGCTGGACGCCTCGGCGTACAGCCGGCGCGGGATCCGGCCCGCCCGGTACGCCAGCCGCCCCGCGGTCACCGCGTGCCGCATCGCCTCTGCCATCCGGGTCGGGTGCTCGGCCCGGGTCACCGCCGACGCGACCAGCACCCCGTCGCAGCCCAGCTCCATCGCCAGCGCCGCGTCCGAGGCGGTCCCGATCCCGGCGTCCAGGATCACCGGTACGCTCACCGCGTCCCGGATCAGCCGGATGTTGTACGGGTTGCGGATCCCCATCCCGGAGCCGATCGGCGAGCCCAACGGCATCACCGCGGCACAGCCCACGTCGGCCAGCCGGCGCGCCAGCACCGGGTCGTCGGTGGTGTACGGCCGCAC
>JBOGDG010000215.1:0-5887 GCA_050701655.1 Micromonosporaceae bacterium | reverse complement strand
CTGCCGTACTGGTGCTGGTGGCCGGCAGCGCGGCGCTGCTGACCGGCATCGGCAAGACCGAGCGGACCCCCTCCGCGGACGACAGCCCGACCCGTACGGTCTCGGAGTCCCCCTCCGCGCCGGCCAGCACGCCGTCCCGTACTCCCGACGACAAGCCCACCAGGTCCAGCCCCGGAGCGCCGCGCGGCATCCGGGACATCGACCTGCGCAACATCACGGTCAGGCTGGAGCCACTGGGCGGCACCGGCTGTGGCGGCTCCGTAACCTTCCGCGGCGGTACGGCCAACACCGGCGGCTGCGTGTGGAAGATCGCCGGCGGCGGCGTCAAGTACGCCAACCTGGACGGAGTCGCCGGCGAGGAGGCGGTCACCACCATCGGGGCCGGGCCACCGAACGCGGAGTACACCAACGGCGTGATCGCGTTCCGCAGCGTCGCCACTGGCGGCGTGGAGTCGATCGGCTATGTGTACGTCGCCGACAACTCCTCCCAGATCGTGCAGGCGTTCTGGGTGGGCGACTCGGGCGCGGTCACCGTACAGATCCAGGACATCTCGTGGGATCCGCAGCAGCCGCAGACTCAGGACCGTACGTACCGATGGGGCGGCTCGGCGTTCGGGCAGATCGGGGGGCCGACGGCGTTCCCGAGCCCGTCGCCGGAGCCGACCGGCTCGGAGCCCGAGCCCTCCCCCACGCCGTCCGGCGAGTGACGCCCGGGCGGGTCTTGCGGAGTGCGTGTTTTGTCACGCTCCGGACGCGCTGTCGGGTGGGGTCACCCGATCGACGTAGCATCGGTTAGATAGGAGGGACCGGTCGGCCCGGCCACCACCCACGCCGAGGCCGAGCCCGCTCCCACGGAGGAGGTCCTCGTAAGTGGCCAAGCAGATCCGGCAGTTGGATCGGGTGGTCATTCGGTTCGCCGGCGATTCCGGCGACGGTATGCAGCTCACCGGGGATCGGTTCACCTCGGAGACCGCGCAGCTGGGCAATGACCTGTCGACCCTGCCGAACTTCCCCGCGGAGATCCGCGCCCCCGCCGGCACCCTTCCGGGGGTTTCCAGCTTCCAGGTGCATTTCGCGGACACCGACATCCTGACCCCCGGCGACGCTCCCGACGTACTCGTCGCGATGAACCCCGCCGCCCTGAAATCCAACCTCGGCGACATCCCCCGCGGTGCCGAGATCATCGTCAACACCGACGAGTTCACCCCCCGTGCCCTGACCAAGGTCGGCTACCCGGGCAACCCGCTCGAAGACGGTTCGCTGGACGCGTACCAGGTGCACGAGGTGGCGCTGACCAGCATGACCGTGGGCGCGCTGACCGACTTCGGGCTGTCGAAGAAGGAGGCCCAGCGGGCGAAGAACATGTTCGCGCTCGGGCTGCTCTCCTGGATGTACCACCGCCCGATCGAGGGCACGGTCAACTTCCTGCAGCGCAAGTTCGCCGCCCGCCCCGAGATGGCCGACGCCAACGTCGCCGCGCTCACCGCCGGCTGGAACTACGGCGAGACCACCGAGGACTTCTCCGTCCAGTACGAGGTCAAGCCGGCAAAGCTGCCCGCCGGCACCTACCGCAACATCACCGGTAACACGGCGCTGGCGTACGGCGTCGTGGCGGCCGGGGTACGCAGCGGGCTGCCAGTCTTCCTCGGGGCGTACCCGATCACGCCGGCCAGCGACATCCTGCACGAGCTGTCCAAGCACAAGCGGTTCGGCGTGACCACGTTCCAGGCCGAGGACGAGATCGCGGCCGTCGGTGCCGCGCTGGGAGCGTCGTACGGCGGCGCGATCGGCGTGACCACCTCCAGCGGCCCCGGTATCGCGCTCAAGTCCGAGACGATCAGCCTGGCGGTGGCGCTGGAGCTGCCGCTGCTGGTGGTCGACGTACAGCGGGCCGGCCCGTCCACCGGGCTACCGACCAAGACCGAGCAGGCCGACCTGGCGATGGCGCTGTTCGGGCGGCACGGCGAGGCGCCGGTCGCCGTAGTGGCGGCGCGTTCCCCGTCGGACTGCTTCTACACCGCGCTGGAGGCGGCCCGGATCGCGGTCACCTACCGCACCCCGGTGCTGCTGCTCTCCGACGGCTACCTGGCCAACGGCTCGGAGCCGTGGCTGCTGCCCGAGGTCGCCGAGCTGCCCGACCTGTCGGTGGAGTTCGCCAGCGGCCCCAACGGGGAGAACGGGGAGTTCCTGCCGTACAAGCGGGATCCGGAGACGCTGGCGCGGCCGTGGGCGCCGCCGGGTGTGGCCGGGCTGGAGCACCGCATCGGCGGGCTGGAGAAGGCCGCCGACACCGGTGACATCTCCTACGACCCCGCCAACCACGACGAGATGGTACGGATCCGCGCCGCCCGCATCGAGGCGATCGACGTACCCGACCTGGAGGTGGAGGATCCCGACCACGACGCGCGCGTGCTGGTGCTCGGCTGGGGCTCCACGTACGGGCCGATCGGGGCGGCGTGCCGGCAGCTGCGGCAGCGTGGCGTGAAGATCGCGCAGGCGCACCTGCGGCACCTGGCGCCGATGCCGAAGAACACCGGCGAGGTGGTGCGCTCCTATGACCGCGTGGTGATCCCGGAGATGAACCTCGGCCAGCTGTCGATGCTGATCCGCGACCGGTTCCTGGTCGACGCGATCGGCTACAACAAGGTCCGCGGGCTGCCGTTCACCGCCGCCGAGCTGGAGTCCGTACTCGAAGAGGTCGTGAAGAATGTCTAGCCCTGTCAGCTCCAACGGGCACTCGTCACTGAAGCTGGTGCCGAAGACCGACGAGAAGCAGACCGCGAAGGAGTTCAAGAGCGACCAGGAAGTCCGCTGGTGCCCCGGTTGCGGTGACTACGCGATCCTCGCGGCGATGCAGTCCTTCCTGCCCGAGCTGGGGGTACGCCGGGAGAACATCTGCTTCGTCTCCGGTATCGGCTGCTCGTCGCGGTTCCCGTACTACCTGGACACGTACGGGATGCACTCGATCCACGGCCGGGCGCCGGCGATCGCCACCGGGCTCGCCGTGTCGCGTCCCGACCTGTCGGTGTGGGTGGTGACCGGCGACGGCGACGCGCTCTCCATCGGAGGCAACCACCTGATCCACGCGCTGCGCCGCAACGTCAACATCAAGATCCTGCTGTTCAACAACCGGATCTACGGGCTGACCAAGGGCCAGTACTCCCCGACCTCCGAGCTGGGGAAGATCACCAAGTCGACGCCGATCGGCTCGGCCGACTGGCCGTTCAACCCGATCTCGCTGGCGTTGGGCGCGGAGGCGAGCTTCGTGGCGCGCACCATCGACTCCGACCGCAAGCACCTCACCTCGGTGCTGCGCGCGGCCGCCAACCACCCGGGCAGCGCGTTCGTGGAGATCTACCAGAACTGCAACATCTTCAACGACGGAGCGTTCGAGATCCTGAAGGACCCGTCGTCGCGGGACGAGGCGCTGATCCGGCTGGAGCACGGCGAGCCGATCGTCTTCGGGGCCCAGGGTGAGAAGTGTGTGGTGAAGGAGCCGCGCGGCTTCGGGTTGCAGGTGACGAAGACCGCCGACGTCGACCCGAGCGAGATCATCGTGCACGACGAGACGGTGCCGCGCCCGTCGTACGCGTTCTCGCTGTCCCGGCTGCCGAACGACGACCTGACCAACACGCCGATCGGCGTACTGCGGTCGGTGATCCGGCCCAACTACGACGAGATCGTGCGCGACCAGGTCGCAACGGCGAAGGACGCGGCAGCCGAGCCGCAGCAGGAGCTGGCGACGCTGCTGCACGGCGGCGACACCTGGACAATCCTGTAAACGCCGCAGTGTCATAGTGGTACCTTTTTGGTATGGCTATGACACTGCGCCTTCCCGAAGAGATCGACCGTGCCGCGCGGGCCCTCGCCGAGCGCGAGCACCGCAGCCTGCACGGTTTCGTCGTGAACGCCGTCGACGACTACATCCGCCGTCATGGGACGGACGTTGTCGTTGACCAGATCGGCGCCAGCCTCGCTGAGCGTTATGCCGATGCGCTCAACCGGCTCGGCAAGTCATGACCGGCGTCCGTTATCTGACGCCGGTACAGCTGATCCGACTCGCGGGTTTCGCATGCGGCGGCGAAGTGCTGATCCGGGATCACGGCTTGCTGGCATCGGCCGCAGAACGCCCGGCCACCGCCCTGTTCGGCGAGGAGCAGTACCCGTCACTGCTGGAGAAAGCCGCGGCGCTAATGCACTCGATCGCGCGGTTCCATCCGCTGGTGGACGGCAACAAGCGGCTGGCGTGGGTCGCGGCGGCGGCACTCTGCGAACTCAACGGTGGGTACGTGGTGGCGACCAACGATCAGGCGTACGAGTTGACCATGAAGGTCGCCGCCGCTGAGCTGGACGAGGTGGGCGAGATCGCCAAGGCACTGGCGCCGCTGGTAAGGCTCCCGTAGCCGGCTCGGGGTCGAGTCGGAGGCCGCGCGGCGGCACCACGCCGCGCGGGTTTCGTGAGAGCATCTCTCGCCGTGGGCATACTCATCAAAGTCGGAATCACGGCGGTCGCGCTCTGGGTCGCCACGCTGGTCGTCCCCGGCATCACGGTCGAGGCCGGATCGGCGCTGACCAAGATCGGCACCCTGGTCGCGGTAGCGGTGATCTTCGGGCTGGTCAACGCGGTGCTGAAGCCGATCATCAAGACGGTCGGCTGCGCGTTCTACCTCATCACGCTCGGGCTGATCGCACTGGTGGTCAACGGCCTGCTGTTCCTGCTGGTCGACTGGATCGCCGAGCAGTTCGCGCTGCCGTTCAACGTGGCCAGCTTCTGGCCCGCCGCGGTGTTGGGCGCGCTGGTGGTCGGCATCGTCAGCTTCGTACTCAACCTGGTCGTACCTGACGGCAAGGATGACGACGACTGAGCCGCTGGTGGTACGCCGGGACCACGGTTATCTGATCTCCACCGACCCGTCCCGGCTCGACCTCGACCGGGTGTACGGCTGGCTGGTCCGCCGCCCGCGCACGTGACGGTGGTTACAGGCAAGGAGCGGCGACCCGTACGGCCCTTACAGTGTGACGCGTGACCGAGCTCCGCCGCGGATACCTGTACGGCATCGCCGCCTTCGGCCTGTGGGGGCTGTTCCCGCTGTACTGGAAACTGCTCCAGCCGTCCGGCGCGATCGAGATCCTGGCGCACCGGATCGTCTGGTCCGCGGTCTTCGTGGCGGGCGTGCTGCTGGTGGTACGCCGCTGGTCCTGGCTGGCCACGCTGGCGCGGCAGCCGCGGAAGCTGTTCGCCGTGCTCGCCGCCGCCTCGATCATCGCGCTGAACTGGGCGACCTACATCTACGGCGTCAACACCGACCGGGTGGTGGAGACGTCGCTGGGCTACTTCATCAACCCGCTGGTGTCGGTGTTGCTGGGCGTACTGGTGCTGCGGGAGCGGATGCGTACCGGCCAGTGGGTCGCGATCGGGATCGGTGCCGTAGCGGTCGTGGTGCTCACCGTCGACTACGGACACCTGCCGTGGATCGCGCTCACCCTGGCCGGCAGCTTCGGCTGCTACGGGCTGGTCAAGAAGCGGCTGGGGCTGCCGGCCGCGGAGGGGCTGTTCGTGGAGTCGACGGCACTGGCGCTGCCCGCACTGGGCTACGTCTGGTGGCTGTACGACGGCGCCGGGCACACCTTCGGGACGGTCTCGCTCGGGCACACCCTGCTACTGATCGGCGCCGGCGCCGCCACCGCGATCCCGCTGCTGTTCTTCGCCGGGGCCGCCAACCGGGTGCCGCTGTCCACCGTCGGGATGCTCCAGTACCTCGCCCCCACGATCCAGTTCGGGCTCGGCGTACTGGTCTTCCACGAGCCGATGCCGCCGGCCCGCCAGCTCGGGTTTGTGCTGGTCTGGGCCGCGCTGGCGGTGTTCACCTGGGACGCGCTGCGCACC
>JBOGDG010000214.1:0-5899 GCA_050701655.1 Micromonosporaceae bacterium | reverse complement strand
GCCGCGACCTGATCACGATCCACGTCGCCCCGGTGCCGGCCAACGGTCAGCCGAGGCTCGGTGAGATCGACGCGTTCGTCACCGAGATGCGCAGCCAGGGCTTCGAGCCCAGCCAGCAGATCGAGATCGCGATGGAACGCGCGCCGGGGCTGGTCGCCGACCGGCTCGGCCTCGCCCGGGACGCGACGATGGTGGTACGCAAGCGACTGCGGTTCGTCGACGGCGCGCCGTGTTCGATCGCCGACTCGTACTTCCCGTACGAGATGGTCAAGGACACCCCGGTGATGAGCCCGACCGACATGCAGCCGGGCGTGGTGAGCTGGTTCGCCGAGCACGGCCGGGTGCAGAGCCGGTACGTCGACGAGCTGTCCACCAAGATGCCCGAGCCCGGCGAGGCGCAGCGGCTGCAGCTGGGCCAGGGCGTACCGGTGCTGATCCAGAACCGCACCCACTACCTGGAGGACGCGCCGGCCTGGGTGACCCGGATCGTGCTGCGCGGCGACCGGCACCGCATCGTGTACGACCTGCCCGGCCGGTAGGGCACCAGCGTCGGACGCGGGCCTTTGGTCACATAGCGGTTCGGGTGGCATGGGGATCGGGCATGATCGGCGCATGACTGCGATCAGCGACCTGCTGCGGGTCGACCCGGATCAGGTGGACCTGGGTGCGATCGATCCCCGCGGCACGCCGGGTCTGCCGGAGGAGAAGGCGGTACGCAAGGACCCGAAGCAGTGGTCGCGGGACGAGTTCGCCGAGGTGTCGAAGCGGCTGGCGACGTACCAGGAACAGCTCTATGCCCTTGCGAAGACGAACGGTGACCGGCGCCGGGTGCTGCTGGTGCTGCAGTCGGTGGACTGCGGCGGCAAGGACGGCACCACCAAGCACGTGGCCGGCGCGATGAATCCGGCCGGCGTCACGGTGGTCAGCTTCGGCCCGCCGACCGTCGAGGAACGCCGCCACCATTTCCTGTGGCGGATCAAGAACGCGCTTCCCGGGTACGGCCGGGTAGGTGTGTTCAACCGCTCGCACTACGAGGACGTACTGGTGGTACGGGTGCACGGGCTGGTCGGGCGGCGCACCTGGCAGGGCCGGTACGACCAGATCAACCGGTTCGAGAAGGAGCTGGTCGACGACGGGTGCCGGCTGGTCAAGGTGGTGCTGCGGATCTCCCAGGAGGAGCAGCTGCAGCGGCTCGGCGACCGGCTGGCGGACCCGGCGAAACACTGGAAGTACAACCCGGGCGACATCGACGAGCGGGCCCGGTGGGACGACTACCAGGAGGCGTACGCCGAGGTGTTACGCCGGTGCTCCACCGAGCACGCGCCTTGGTACGTGGTACCCGCCGACCGCAAGTGGTATCGCAACTGGGCGGTGGCGCATCTGCTGCTGGAGACGTTCGCGTCGATGGGGCTGCGCTATCCGGAGGTCGACTTCGACCTGGCTGCGGAGCGCAAGCGGGTCAACGCGCTCGAATAACCACAGATGAACAGTAAATGAACGACAAGTGAATCCCACTCATACACCCGACGGCGAGTGATATCCGCGACCGGCGGGTGCATACGATGCCCCCGATTCCTGTTTGCCGGGGGTTCACTTTCCTGGCCGCGAGCGTGCGGCCCGGACCGACGATGAGGTAGTCACGTGCGATTTTCGCTCCGTCCCAGCGAGGACTCGTTCTACGAGTTCTTCAGCCGCGCCGCCCAGAATCTGGTACGCGGTGCCGAGCTGCTCACCGAGCTGGTCCAGCCCGAGGCCGACGTGCAGTCGGTCAGTGAGCGGCTCGTGGAGGCCGAGCATGACAACGACGAGATCACGCACGAGCTCTACAACAAGATCAACTCTACCTTCGTCACCCCGTTCGACCGGGAGGACATCTACCGGCTCGGCTCCAACCTCGACGACGTGATGGACCACATCGAGGCGGTCGGCAACCTGGTCTACCTGTACGGGCTCTCCGAGCTGCCCGCGCTGCCGCGCGAGATGACCGACCTGGTCGACGTACTCAACCAGCAGGCCAAGCTCACCGCCGACGCGATGCCGCGGCTGAAGTCGATGAAGAACCTGCGGGAGTACTGGATCGAGATCAACCGGCTCGAGAACGACGGCGACCGTGCGTACCGGATGCTGCTGGTACGGCTCTTCTCCGGCGAGTACGACGCGCTCACCGTACTCAAGCTGAAAGAGGTCGCCGACGAGCTGGAGGCGGCGGCGGACGCGTTCGAGCACGTCGCCAACACCGTCGAGACCATCACGGTCAAGGAGTCCTGACCAGTGAGCGAGCTTGCGAGCGAACTAGCGGCACAGTGCGCGCGTGAAGCGCCGGCCGAGCGAAGCGAGGGCGTGCGATGAGCGAGCTTGCGAGCGAGCTAGCGGCACAGTGCGCGCGTGAAGCGCCGGCCGAGCGAAGCGAGGGCGTGCCGAGCGAAGCGAGGGCGTGCGATGAGCCCTGAGCTCATCGGCGTCCTCGCGGTGATCGCTGCGGCGCTGATCTTCGACTACACCAACGGGTTCCACGACGCCGCCAACGCGATCGCCACCTCGGTGTCGACCCGGGCGTTGACCCCGAGGGCGGCGCTGATACTGGCGGCGGTCGGCAACCTGGGTGGGGCGTACCTCGGGGCCGGCGTGGCGAAGACGGTGGGGAGCGGGCTGGTGGAGGTGCCCACCGACACCAGCACCCTCTGGGTGGTGTTCGCTGGCGTGATCGGCGCCATCGGCTGGAACCTGCTCACCTGGTATTTCGGGATCCCGTCGTCCTCGTCGCACGCGCTGTTCGGCGGGCTGGTCGGCGCGGTGCTGTTCGCCAGCGCCGGTCAGGTGCTGTGGCGTGGCATCACCGAGAAGGTGCTGATCCCGATGGTGCTCTCACCGCTGGTCGGCATGCTGCTCGGCTACCTGGTGATGCTGCTGGTGATGTGGCTGTTCCGGCGCTTCCATCCCGGCAAGCTCAACCGCGGCTTCCGTCTCGCACAGTCGGTCTCGGCGGCGGGGATGGCGGTCGGCCACGGCATGCAGGACGCGGCGAAGACGATGGGGATCGTGGTGCTGGCGCTGTACGCCGGCGGCTTTCAGGACAGCAACGAGCACATCCCGTGGTGGGTCTTCCTCACCTCGGCGACGGTGCTGGCGCTGGGCACGTACGCGGGCGGCTGGCGGATCATCCGTACGCTCGGCCGCCGGGTGATCCACCTGGATCCACCGCAGGGCTTCGCCGCCGAGACCGTGGCGAGCATCGTGCTCTACTTCAACGCCATCGTGCTGCACGCGCCGATCTCGACCACCCACACGATCACCTCGGCGATCATGGGTGTCGGCGCGACGAAGCGGGTCTCCGCGGTGCGCTGGGGTGTGGCCGGCAACATCGTGACCGCGTGGGTGCTCACCTTCCCCGGTGCGGCGCTGATCGCGGTGATCACGTACTTCCTGATCCGCCCGCTGGCCGGGTAGCCGCGCGCTGCCCGCTCGCTCTGGCGAACCGCTCAGCTCCGGCGAGCAGGGCTGCGGCTGGCAATGGCTAGGCTCGGTGCCGTGGACGCCTACCTCATCGATGCGGTGCGCACCCCGTTCGGCAAACACCGGGGTGGGCTGTCCGGCATCCGTACTGACGACCTGGCCGCGCTGCCGATCGCGGAGCTGATCCGCCGGGTACCCGCGCTGGACCCGGCCCGGATCGACGACGTGGTGCTCGGCGACACCAACGGCGCCGGCGAGGACAACCGCAACGTGGCGCGGATGGCGGCGTTGCTGGCCGAGCTGCCGGTGACGGTGCCCGGGGTGACCATCAACCGGCTCTGCGCCTCCGGCGGCGAGGCGATCACGCAGGCCGCACGGGCGCTCGCGGTCGGCGACGCGTCGGTCATGATCGCGGGTGGTGTGGAGAGCATGAGCCGCGCCCCGTACGTGCTGCCCAAGCCCGACGAGGGGCTGCCCCGCAGCATGGAGCTGCACCAGACCCAGGTCGGCTGGCGGCTGGTGAATCCGAAGTTCCCCGCCGAGTGGACGCGTTCGCTCGGCGCCTGTGCCGAGTCGGTCGCCGCCGAGCTCGGGATCGGGCGGCAGGAGCAGGACGAGTGGTCGCTGCGCAGCCACCAGCTCGCCGCCGAGGCCTGGGAGAAGAACCTCCACGAGTACGTCATGCCGATCGGTGACGTGACGCGCGACGAGTCGATCCGCCCCGGTACGTCACTCGACGCGCTCGCCGCGCTTAAGCCGGCGTTCAGCCGCGACGGTACGGTGACCGCCGGCAACTCCTCGCCGATCAACGACGGCGCGATCGCGGTGCTGCTCGGGACCGGCGCGGTGGCAGCCGAGCTCGGGGCGGCGCCACTGGGTCAGGTGCTGGGGAGCGCGACGGTGGCGGTGGAGCCGGACCGGTTCTCGGTCGCCCCGGTGCCGGCGATCGAGAAGGTGCTGGCACGGGCCGGGCTGACCCCGGCCGACATCGCGGTATGGGAGATCAACGAAGCGTTCGCCGCGATGGTGCTGTCCTGCCTGCGGCAGCTGCCGGGAGTGGACTCGGTGCGGGTCAACCCGAACGGCGGCGCGATAGCGATCGGCCACCCGCTGGGCGCGTCGGCTCCCCGGGTCGTGGTCGACCTGTGCCGGGAGCTACGCCGCCGCGGCGGCGGGTACGGCATCGCCGCCGCCTGCATCGGCGTCGGCCAAGGCACCGCCACCCTGCTCCGCGTCGACTAACCCGCCCGCTGGGTAGGGTCAACGGCGTGACGACGCCGGATCGGATACTGCCTGAGGCGCTGGTGGCGCATGCGCGGCGGTTTTATGAGAACGGGGAGACGGCGGTGACGCCGAAGCGGGCGGCGACGGTGGTGTTGCTGCGCGACGGCGGGGACGGGCTGGAGGCGTACACCATCCGGCGGGTCGCCTCGATGGCGTTCGCCTCAGGGATGCACGCGTTCCCCGGTGGCGCGGTGGATCCGCGCGACGCCGACGGTGAGCTGGCCTGGGTCGGGCCCACCCCCGCGGAGTGGGCCGAGCGGCTCGGGCTGGAGGATGCGGCGGCCCGCGCGATGGTGTGCGCGGCGGTACGGGAGACCTTCGAGGAGTCAGGCGTACTGCTGGCGGGCGCCGACGCCGGCACCGTGGTGGGCGATGTCAGCGGCGACGAATGGGAGCTGGCCCGGCAGGCGCTGGTGGAGCGCCGGCTGGCGTTCAGCGACTTCCTCGCCGAGCGCGGGCTCGCGCTGCGCGGCGACCTGCTGGCCGGGTGGGGGCGGTGGATCACCCCGGAGTTCGAGCCCCGGCGGTACGACACCTGTTTCTTCCTGGCGGCGCTACCGGCGGCGCAGCGCACCCGCGACGTGGGCGGCGAGGCGGACCGGGTCGCCTGGGTGAAGCCGGCCGAGGCGGTGGCACGCAACCGCGCCGGCGAGATGGCGATGCTGCCCCCGACGGTGGTGACCCTGGCGGAGCTGTCGGGTGAGGCCTCGGTCGCCGCAGCGCTGCGCGCCGCCGCCGACCGCGACCTCACCCCGGTCACCCCGAAGCTCACCTTCACCGACGACGGCGCCCACCTCACCCTCTAAGCCCCTCCCGCACGAGCAGCGAAGCGATCTTGGGGTTTTGGCTGCCCCCGTGACTGAACAACCAGCCAAAACCCCAAGATCCACAAGGTTGGAACCGATGGGGTCAGCCGAAGCGGCCGGTGATGTAGTCCTCGGTCTGCTTCTGGGCGGGGTTGCTGAAGATCTTCTGGGTGGCGTCGAACTCGACCAGTTTGCCGTGGCGCTCGCCCTTGGCGTCCACCTCGGCGGTGAAGAACGCGGTCTTGTCGCTGACCCGCGCCGCCTGCTGCATGTTGTGGGTGACGATCACGATGGTGTACTGCTTCGCCAGCTCCGCCATCAGGTCTTCGATCTTGGTGGTGGCGATCGGGTCGAGC
>JBOGDG010000213.1:0-5947 GCA_050701655.1 Micromonosporaceae bacterium | reverse complement strand
CCATCGGCTCGTGCAGGTGCAGTACGTCGAACCCGCCGTCGCGCAGCCAGCGGCGTACCCGGGTGGCGGAGATCGGGCCGAACGCCACCCGGGCCACCGACCCGTTGTACGGCACCGACACCGCGCGGCCGGCGGAGACCACGTACCGCGGCAGCTCTTCCTCGTTCTCCGCCGGCGCCAGCACGCTGACGTGGTGCCCCAGCCGGATCAGCACCTCGGCGAGGTCCCGTACGTGGTGCTGCACGCCGCCCGGGGTGTCGAACGAGTACGGGCAGACGATCCCGATCCGCATCCCGACCCCTCAGCTCTCTACCCGGGCCGGCGCCGTGGCCGGCAGGTCAGCCAGCCAGAGGCGTTGCAGCATGTGCCAGTCGGTGGGGTGCTCGGCGATCCCCCCGGCCATCAGGTCGGCGACCCGCTGTGTGGTGGTGGCGACCCGTTCGGCGTACGTACCGGCGCCGGGCACCGGCACCGGGGTCAGCCGGGCGTGGGTGTGGCCCGGCTCGTACCACAGCGAGGCCGCCAGCAACGGCGCCCCGGTACGGATCGCGAGCACCGCAGGACCGGCCGGCATCCGGGTCGGCTCCCCGAAGAACGTCACCGGTACGCCCCGCGCCGACAGATCCCGGTCGGCGAGCAGCGGCACCACCGCGCCGGCGCGTAGCCGGTCCGCGAGCGTCCCCAGCGGCGGGCCCTCGCCGCCGGTCAACGGCAGAATGTCCATCCCCAGCGAACGCCGGTACGCCAGGAACCGCTGGAACAGCGACTCGGGTCGCAGCCGCTCCGCCACCGTGGACAGCGGCCAGTCGTTGGCGGCCACCCACGCGCCGGCGTGGTCCCAGTTGGCGCAGTGCGGCAGCGCCACCACCACGCCGGTGCCCCGCGCCAGCGGCTCGGCGAGCAGCTCGACGCGCTGCATATGGAACGTGTCGAGGATCCGCTGCCGGGACCAGGACGGCAGCCGGAACGCCTCCATCCAGTACCGGGCGTAGGAGCGCAGCGCGTCGCGTACCACCGCTTCGTCGGGCTCCGCGCCGAGCACCCGGCGCAGGTTGCGGGCGAGCTGGTGGGTGCCGTTGCCGCGCCGCCGCGCCGCGAAGTCCGCGGCCTGCCCGAACACGGTACGGGCGGCCGGCTCCGGCAGCGCCCGTACGATCCGCCAGCCGGCGGCGTACCCGAGGTCGGTCAGCCGGTCAGTCATCGCTGGCCCGTCGTACGTGAACCACCCGCTGTACCACCGTGACCAGCGACAACACCGCCAGCAGCGACAGCGAGACCTCGAAGGCGTACGGCACGCCGAGCAGCCACGCGATGCCGCCCAGCCCGAGCAGGATCAGCCGCTCGGTACGCTCGGCGATCCCGACGTGGCAGCTGATGCCGAGCCCTTCGGCGCGCGCCTTCGCGTACGAGACCAGCTGGCCGGTCACCAGGCAGGCCAGCGCCGCCGCGAACGCCACCGGCTGCCCGGTGACCCCCAGCCAGTACGCCAGCGAGCCGAACACCGCGCCGTCGGCGACCCGATCCATGGTGGAGTCGAGGAAGGCGCCGAACCGGCTGGTGCCGCCGCTGGCGCGGGCGATCGCGCCGTCCAGCATGTCGGTCAGCATCGACACCGTGATGATCACCAGACCGGCGAGGATCTGGCCGCGTACCACGAAGCCGAAACAGCCGACCAGGACGCCGAGGGTGCCGAGCACCGTGACCAGATTTGCGGACACGCCGGCACGTACCAGCGCCTGAGCGACCGGATCCACGACCCGGGCCAGGCGGCGGCGGCTGAACGCGCTGAGGTTCTTGACCATGTCTCACTCGGGCGAGGGGCGGGCTACGACGGTCTCACCCTAATGCTTCGGGACGCACCGACCTGGGCACTGAGGGTTGTGCCTTTCGGCGTACGGGTGTGGGATCGGCCAAAGGCGGTGAGGATGGTCACAGACTCATCAAGCCCCCACCCCGATAGCCAGGAGGTGTGCTCATGGCCCAGAAGACCCAGGAGAAGGGAGTCACCGGCACCGCGCCGGTGGTGGATACACCCAGCAAGGTACGCAACGTGGTTCTTGTAGGGCACTCGGGTGCCGGCAAGACCACGCTCGCCGACATTCTGCTCGCCAGTTCCGGGACCATCCCCCGCGCCGGCAACATCGCCGACGGCACGACCACGTGCGACCACGATCCGGCGGCGGTCAAGCAGCAACGTTCGGTCAGTCTGTCCTGCGCCCCGCTGATGCACGACGACATCAAGATCAACCTGCTCGACTCCCCCGGATACGCCGACTACGTGGGTGAGCTGCGCGCCGGGCTGCGCGCCGCCGACGCGGCACTGTTCGTGGTCTCCGCCGTGGACGGCGTGGACGCCGCCACGATCAGCCTGTGGGAGGAGTGCGCGCACGTCGGGATGCCGCGCGCGGTCGCGATCACCCGCATCGACCACCCCCGCGCCGACTACGACGAGACGGTCGCGGTCTGCCAGCGGGTGTTCGGCGAGGGCGTACTGCCGATGTACCTCCCGCTGCACGGCGACGACGGCGAGACCGTCGTCGGCACCATCGGGCTGCTCACCCAGCGGATCTTCGACTACTCCGAGGGTTACCCGCCGGCGATACGCGACGCCGAGGACGAACACCTGTCCGCGATCGAGGACGCGCGCAACACGTTGATCGAGGGGATCATCGCCGAGAGCGAGGACGAAACCCTGATGGACCGCTACCTCGGCGGCGAGCAGATCGAGGAACAGACGCTGATCGACGACCTGGAGAAGGCGGTCGCGAACGGCAGCTTCTACCCGGTGGTGCCGGTGTGCGGCGACACCCAGGCCGGCATCGACGCGCTGCTGGAGGTGATGACCCGCGGGTTTCCGTCCCCGCCCGAGCACCAGCTACCGACCGTCACCGGCATCGACGGTGGCCCCCGCGAACCGCTCGCCTGCGACCCTTCCGGACCGCTGGTGGCCGAGGTGGTGAAGACCACCATCGACTCGTACGTGGGCCGGGTCTCGCTGGTACGCGTCTTCTCCGGGACGCTGCGCCCGGACGCCGTGGTGCACGTCTCCGGGCACGGCATGGCCGAGCGCGGCCACCCCGACCACGACGCCGACGAACGGATCGCGCACATCTACTCGCCGCTCGGCGGCGAGCTGCGCGAGGTGCCGTACTGCGTCGCCGGTGACGTCTGCGCGATCACCAAATCGGGATCGGCGGAGACCGGCGACACCGTCTCCACCAAGGAGAACCCGCTGCTGATGGCGCCGTGGGAGATGCCGGAGCCGCTGTTGCCGGTGGCGGTGGTGGCGAAGACCCGCAGCGACGAGGACGCGCTCGCCAAGAACCTGGGGCGGCTGGTCGCCGGGGATCCGACGCTGCGGCTGGACCGCAACGCCGAGACCCACCAGATCGTGCTGTGGTGCATGGGCGAGGCGCACGCCGACGTGGTGCTGGACCGGCTGCGCGCCGGCGGTGTGGAGCTGAGCACCGAACCGGTACGGGTGGCGCTGCGGGAGACCTTCGGCGGCTCCGCCAAGGGGCACGGCCGGCACGTCAAGCAGTCCGGTGGCCACGGCCAGTACGCCGTCTGCGACATCGAGGTGGAGCCGCTGCCGCGCGGCGGTGACCTCGAGTACGTGGACAAGGTGGTCGGCGGTGCCGTGCCGCATCAGTACATCCCGAGTGTCGAGAAGGGCGTACGCCACCAGATGGAGCGTGGCCTGATCGCCGGCTACCCGGTGGTGGACCTGAAGGTGACGCTGTTCGACGGCAAGGCGCACTCGGTGGACTCCTCCGACGCGGCGTTCCAGACCGCCGGTGCGCTCGCGCTCAAGGACGCCGCCGAGAAGGCGCAGGTGGTGCTGCTGGAGCCGGTGGACGAGGTGACGATCCGGGTCCCGGACTCGTACGTCGGCGCGGTTATGAGCGACCTGTCGAGCCGGCGTGGCCGGGTGCTCGGCAGCGAGCAGGACAACGGCGACCGTTCGGTGATCAAGGCCGAGGTGCCCGCCAGCGAGCTGTTGCGGTACGCGGTGGAGCTGCGCTCGATGTCCAGCGGCACCGGCACGTTCACCCGTACCTTCGCCCGCTACGAGCCGATGCCGTCCCACCTGGTCGACCAGGCGCAGAAGGAGGCCGCCGAGAAGTCGTAGCCTCTTCCTCGATCGCGGTTTCGGGTACGGAGGTGCCTTCGTGACCGAAGCCGCGACCTTGCGGCTCACGCCAGCGGTCTGACCGCCGCGGCGAACCGGCGCGCCACCGGATCTCGGGAGGCTGCCAGCTCGGTGGCGAGCCGGCGCCAGCCATCCTGGTGGACAACGAGGCTGTGGTCGTGCGCCAGGCTGGACAGCCAGCGGGTCAGTGCCTCTGCCGTCGTCGCGTCGTCGCGTACCCGGCCGGCGAGATCCACCAGTTCCCGTACCAGCTGATCGGTGGGAACGGTGGGGAAGTGGATCGCGGCCAAGCGCAGCAGCGCAGCCTGGGTACGCCACCGCGGCTTCGAGTCGAGCGCATCGGCGGCCCGCCGCAGCACCGGACCGTACCCCCAGGCGTGGTAGTTGTGCCCGGGCGACGTCACCGCCGTCACCACCGCGCGTAGCCGTACCCCCGCGAGGCCCTCCGGATCTCCGTCCGCCAGCTCGCTGAGCAGGGCGGGAAGCCGCTCGCCGAGCGCCATCGGGAGCGCCTCTGGGCCACGGGTCTGCAACCACTCCACGCGGCGGGACGGATCGGCGACCGCGGACGCGAGTTCGGCGGCCAGCTCCGGTGCGTCCTCCAGCCAGTGCTCCACGGAAGCCCGGCGACGGGGGCTGCCCACCGCGAGCCGCCACATCAGCCGGGCGTACCGCTCGCGATGGCGCTCCGCCAGGTGCGGCGGCCGCAACCGCGCGAGGGTACGTTCCAGCTCGGGATCTGCGGTGCCGTCGATCAGCGCCGTGACCACCTCGTCGAGCAGCAGCCACGCCGTCTCCTGGTCGACCCGTTCGGGCGACGCCCGCCGGGCGGTACGCGCCGACGCGTTCGGATCCAGCCAGCGCGGATGGTCGACCAGGTGCCGCAGCCCGTACTCGACGGCGGTGTCGGCATCCGGTGCACGGAGCAGCCCGTACAGCGCGGCCTGGGCGAGCAGCACATCCTCGGACTCCGAGCGCGGCCAGCTGTGCCTTGGCGCGCGCAGCCCATCGGAGTGCCTCTCGCCAGCCGGGACCCTCGCCAGCCACGGCGCCAGCTGTCGCGGCGTCACGCCGGGCAGGGCGGCGTACCGCCGGAGCAGCCGGCAGCGGTCACGGATCGGTACGTCGCGGTCGGCGAGCGCGCCGGGGATCAGCTCTCCGATCCGCTCGGTGAACTGGCGCTGCCGGCGCGGCGTCCAGGCCTGGCTCTCGTACGTCAGGTCGAGCAGCCAGCCGGCCAGTTCGGCGGCGCCGGCGTACCGGGACAGCTCGGGCGAGAGCAGGTGATCCAACAGGTCGGTACGCTGCCGCGCCACCAAGAATCGCACCCGTGCCTCGCGCAGCGCCCCCGGGTCCGCCCGGAGCCGCTCCCCCAGCTCGACCGGCTCCGGCGCCGGCTGATCTGGAGCCGGCACCGGCTCGGTGGCCTGCCGGGTGCGCGGGGTCCGGTCGATCGGGAGGCCGACCTGCGAGAGCCGCCCGGCGGTACGCAAAGCCCAGCCGGCGAGCGCGTGATGCCCGGGAGGGCGCAGCTCGTCACAGACGGCGCTGATCTTGAGCACCAGCCGGCGTACGTTCTGCTCGTGGTAGATCCGTTGCCGCAGGTGCTCGCGCTCCCGGGTACGTACGATCTGGCGGCTCATCAGCCGCTCCAACGGCGCGGCGCACCGGCCGTCGAAGGAATCCAGTGGCTGGGTGAGCAGGGTCGGCCACACCCACGGCAGTACGTCGTCGTCGTTGGCGCGCCGCAGCGCCGCCGCCAGCCGTGCCGGGCGTACCCGGTCCCGGTGGGGC
>JBOGDG010000212.1:0-5973 GCA_050701655.1 Micromonosporaceae bacterium | reverse complement strand
GCGCGGCGCCGGCCCGTCGAAACCGAAGTGATGCCACCACGAGACAGACCCGCGCGCCGTGGACGATACGGTCGGCACGCGACGAATCACGGGAGGCGCGGGAATGGTGGCGGACGCGAAGCGAGCGATGCTGGCGGCGACGGCGATACTGGCGACGGCGCTGGCCGGCTGCCAGGCGCCCGGCACCGCCACCTGGGACGACGCGCCCCGTGACCCGGACGCGCCGGCGGAGTACGCCAAGGGCCGCTCCGAGCCGGTCGCCGACCCGGTGTACCCCGACTACGGCAACCCCGATCTGGACGTACTCCACTATCGGCTCTCACTCGCCTGGTCCCCGGAGCAGAAGACGCTCACCGGCGAGGCAGAGCTGACCGTACGCCCCACCAAGCGGGTCGACGAGCTGGTGCTGGACTTCTCGACCGCGATGAAGGTGGCGAAGACCAGCGTCGACGGTACGGAGGTCGAGTCCGCACAGCGCGACAACGACCTCGTGGTGACACTGCCGAAGCCCGCGGAACGGGATTCCCAGCTCAGTCTGACGGTGAGCTACGCGGGTAGGCCGAAACCGGTGCCGATGCCGTCCACCCGTGGCGACTTCCGGGACGGGCTCGGGCTGCGTACGGAGTCCGACGGCGCGATCTGGACCATGCAGGAGCCGTACGGCGCGCTGACCTGGTATCCGGTCAACGACCAGCCCTCCGACGAGGCGCTCTACGACATCACGGTGACGGTGCCGGACGGCTGGTCCGGGGTGGCCAGCGGCGAGTTTCTGGGCAGCGAGAAGCAGCCGGACGGGCAGGTCGCCTTCCGATGGCGCTCCGACCTGCCGATCGGCAGCTACGTCACCACGCTCGCGGTGGACCGGTTCGCCCGGCACTACGACTCCGTCGGGGACATCACGCTGACGTACTGGGTGCCGGAGGAGTACGACGGCTACCAGCTCGCCGCGATGCGCCGCTCACCGGAGATCCTGAGGTGGCTGGCGAAACGGTTCGGGCCGTACCCGTTCCCCAGCGCCGGCGCGGTGGCGGTCGACTCCGACTCGGCGATGGAGACCCAGATGATGGTCACCATGGGCGGCCGGATCGCCGAGGATCTGGAGACCGAGGAAGCCGAGGACATCTACACCCGGGTGCTGGTGCACGAGTACGCCCACCAGTGGTTCGGCGACACGGTCAGCCCGAAGGACTGGCGCGGGGTCTGGCTCAACGAGGGCTTCGCCACGTACATCGAGATGCTCTGGGTGCTCGAGGACGGCGACGTCAGCGAGGGCGGCTACCTGCACTGGCTGCGGGAACGCGACCGCGAGTCACGCGCCGAGGCGGGGCCGCCCGGCGACTACAACCCGGACATGTTCGCCGAGACCAACGTGTACGTCGGCCCCGCGCTGATGCTGCACGAGATCCGCAAGCAGATCGGGGACGAGAAGTTCTTCGGGATGTGCCGGGAGTGGGCACAGCGGCACCGCGAAACCAACCAGGACCGGGAGTCGTTCACGGCGTTCGTCAACGACTACACCGGCAAGGATCTGACCCCGATCATCGACAAGTGGCTCGACTCGAAGACCACCCCGCGGTAGGCCTCGGGCGGTAGGCGTCTGGGCCGAGAGCGGAGACGGTTGAGGCCTAGAGCAGGGCGCCTTCGCTGTGCAGCCACTCGACCCACGAGCCGGAGACCGCGGCGGCGCAGTCCACCAGCTCGTCGAGCAGCGCGTCGTGTACGCCCGGCACCATGGGCAGCTGCATCTCCGCGTACAGGGAGAGCTTGCCGTGCTCGGTCTCGTCGCCGACGTACGACTTCAGGAACCGGCGGGTGTGGTTCCACTCGTTTACCGCGGCGTACGCCCGGTCAGCCCAGTCCTGGGGGAGCGCGTTGTACGTGCGGGCGCGCATCACCAGGATCTCGGAGTCGGGGCCCTCCAGCGCGAACAGCACCACGTGCCGCTCCCACATCGCCAGCTGGTTGCCGTCCTCGTCGGTGAGGTAGCGGATGCCGAGCCGCTTCAGCGCGCCGGCGATCCGCTCGGTGGTCACCGGGCTGGCGAGATTCGCCGCACGCCGATCCGGCTGCGCCGGGATCGACATCTGGATGCCGGTCGTCACGTTCTTCGCAGCCCGCTGCGGAGCCGTACCCCGTCGCGGCTCGTCCGCCGCCCAGTCCTGTTTACGCCACCACGGCATCGTCGAACTCCTCGTCCTCCCCAGCGGGCGGGCCCGCCCAGTCGGGCGAGCCGGGAAGCCGGACCCCGCTCGGAGTGATGATCACCCAGAGCAACGTCCAGCAGGCCATGACGGTACCCGTTGGGTGCCAGGGTCGCGCCACCCTGATGTCGCAGATCTCACGCAGAATTCCCGCGGACTCGCCCGAACGTCCGACTTGCCCGGTACGTTCGGCGGCTCCCCGGCTCGGCCGCGGGTGCCGTACCGGTCATCGGCGTACAGGTGATACCCGCAGCGTGGTGGCGGTGCGATACCACGCGGTGCCGTACCGTGCCTCAGCGCCGAGCCAGCCGCGGGCACCGCGGATCGTCACGGGCGCCGCGTCATCGGTGTCGAGGAATCCCATCCGGGCCAGCCCCACCACGAGCCGCACCGGCACCTCCGCCCGGCGATCACCGACGGTGACAATGACAGCGGTGTGGTCCAGCAGCTCGTCCCGCAGCCTGCGCTCCCCGACTCCCCGGGCGCCGGCGTCGCGTACGGTCTGCGCGGCCGCTCGGGTGATCCGCCGCAGTTCCCCGGTGGGTACGGTGTCCAGCGGCTCGCCATCGTCCGGCGGCAACGGCGCCCGCCACGCCGTGTCGTACCGCTGGGGCAACGCCACCTCACCCCGCTCCAGCCCGGCCAGCAGCTCCGGGGCGCGTACCGTCACGTCCTCGGTCAGCGGCATCGGGACCAGCCGGGTGACGAGCACACCGAACGGCAAACTCGCCCAGATCGCGGCTACACCGGTACCGCCAGGGCGCAGCCGTACCAACGCCGCCGGATCGAGTCGCACCAGCCGCACCAGGAAGGCACCGACGTCGGCCACCGCCTCGGCGGCAACCTCAACACTCACGGCGAAGTCCCTGCGTCACCGCACCATCCAACCAGGCCCGGTGTCGCCGCCCGTCATGGAGATGATCCGAGGGCGCGCGATGGCCGCCAGGGGCTGCCCGGGCGGCCACGTGCGAGCGGCTCCTACGACGCCCAAGTGATCATCGTGATCTTGTCGCTGACGGACCCCGACACCGGGGTCAGCTCCGTCGACCTCTCCACCGGTGCCGCCAGTCGATACCCGGTGTGAGTCTCCTAGAGCGTCTTGACGAGACGGAGTTCGCGCAGCGGGGCGTCGTGAAGCTCCGATTCGCGTACCGTGCCGTCGGGACGGTAGCCGGCCGCGGCGTACACCTCCAGCGCGCGGGCGTTGCGCTCTTCGGTGAATAGAAGCGCCTCGGTACGCCCGGCATCCCGCAGTACGTCGTGGGCAGCATCCAACAACGCTCGGCCCACGCCGCGTCCAGCGTGCGCCGGGTCGACGAACAGCAGGAACGTCTCGCCCACCTCGGTGTGTACGGCGGAGTAGCCGATGACGCCATGCGCGGGATCGGTCGCGACGAGCAGCGCGTCGGGAGGCGCGAGGTCGGTGACCAGCTGATCCCAATCCTTCGGCGAGAACATCGGCCGCTGCGCGAGCTCACCGAGGAACGTCCAGCCATGACGTACCGCGGCATCGAATACCGCACCGATCGCCTGTGCGTCGGCAGCGACCGCCCGGCGCAGCGCGAGCGCGTTCGTGGTTTCGGAGTCGACGGCGTTCACGACGTCGAGAATGTCAGATGTTGTACGAGCTTGGGGCACGACGAATCCGCATCAGCCCGCGACCAACCTCGCGAGTGCGTCCCGCAGCTCACCGGCGATCGGTGCCGAGCGACGGGCTTCAAGATCGACGAAGACGTGGGTGAAGCTGCCATCGGCGAGGAGGAACCATATCTCGACCGGACGCCCCGTGGGAGGGTCACTCAGGAGCCTGGGTTGGTCGACGCCTCCCACAAGGCGCTGATGGGCATCGCCCGAAACTTCGGACCGAAGGGCAGGGTCTGTTGGCCGGTGTACAGCACGATCCCCGTGATCAGATTGTCGCCGAGGCGGTCTGCGAGGTGCCGCAGCCCCCGGAAGTCATCGCTTCGCACGGTAGATGCGGCCTTGACGTCGAGGGCGACAACCTGGCCGCGGCGGTTCTCCAGGACGATGTCGACCTCGACCTGATCCCTGGTGCGGTAGTGGTAGAGGTCCGCGCGCTGATCCGACCAGGTGAGTTGACGGGCGATCTCCATCGCCACAAATCCTTCGAGAAGAGCTCCCAGCGGACTGCTCGGCTCGCGCAGGCTCACTGCGTCTAATCCGAGGAGGTTCGCGGCGATCCCAGAGTCGACCATCGCGACCTTCGGCGTCGCGACCGCGCGAGTGCTCAGATTCCTCGACCAGGCCGGGATGCGCTTGAGCAGAAAGACCTCCTCCAGCAGACCGAGGTAACGCTTGACTGTCGGGTGCGGGAGACCGAGGTCGCTGGCGAGGGCCCCAGGAACGAGCAGCTGGCCCGAGCGCGCGGCGACGAGCTTGGTGAGGGCCCGCATCTCGGGACCACGCTCGATGTCCGACAGTTGCATGACATCACGGTTGATCAGGTCGGCCACGTACGAATCGAGAAAGCGCTCCCGCCTGCGTGGCGGTCGCGCGACGGCTTCAGGAAATCCGCCCCGGGTGATCCGCTCGATGTAGCCCGCGCGCGCCTCCGTGGAGGCGTGCTGGTACTCCGGCCCCTCCGTGAAGATCGCGTCGACGAACCCGTCGGGCTTTTCCTCGATCTCCCCTTGCGACAGGGGCCAGAGCTCAATCGTCTCTATGCGTCCCGGCAGGGCGTCCGGCAACCCGCGCAGCCCGAGCACTCGAGCCGACCCCGTGAGCAAGAACCGGCCGGGGCGAGGGTCGGCGTCAACCCGCTCCTTGATCGCCAGCAACAGCTCAGGAACCCGCTGGACCTCGTCAATGACCATGCTCTCGGAGGTTGCGACGAACTCGCTCGGATCAAACTGTGCCGCCTGGCGGGTCGCGGCGCGATCGAGGCTGCGCCACTCCGCTCCGCGCTCGTTGCCGATATTCGTGACCAGGGTGCTCTTCCCGCATTGGCGCGCGCCGTTGACCAGGACAACGCGGGTGTCGTCCAACGCCTCCTCTACGGCGACCGCCGCCTGGCGCGGAAGGATTCGGCCGATGGGCGACTGCGGGATCGATGCCATGTATGGCATCCTGCCACAGGTGTGTTAATTTAGCCGCTAGTTACGCGTTAATCTAGCCGCTGGCCTGGCGTTAATCTAGCCGCTACGGCGGTGTTAATCTGGCCGCTCCGCTGCTGCGGTCACCAGCCGCTCTAGGGACCGCCGCAACGCGCCTTCGATGGGCGTCGGGCGGCGGGTGGCGCGGTCGACGAAGACGTGCACGAAATGCCCCTCCGCGAGCAGAGTGCCGTCACGGAACACGCCCACCTCGTACCGGACACTGGAGCGGCCCAGGCGCCCGACCCGCAACCCCGCCCGCAACCTCTCCGGATACGCGGCGGGGGCCCTGAACTCGCAGTGCGACTCCACGCACAGCCCGATCACACCGCCGTCGTGGATGTCCAGCCCACCCTCGCTGATAAGCCAGTTGTTGATCACGGTGTCCATGTACGCGTAGTACACGGCGTTATTGATATGCCCGTAAATGTCCAACACCGTCTCTTAAGGGGCAACAAGAGTCCCGCGGTTCGGCGAGGTGATGACGAACGTGGTCGGTTGCGGGGCAGTCGCTGGTCACCGTCGATCTCTACCCGGTGCACGATGGTGCCACGCCAGCCTTCGACGATGCCGATCCCCGAGGCCGGGCCACGGGGAGGCCGACCGCGGTGCACCGCGGTCGGCCTCGAGTGGACCGGTTGTCTCAGGCGGGATCGACC
>JBOGDG010000211.1:0-5979 GCA_050701655.1 Micromonosporaceae bacterium | reverse complement strand
GCCACAGCCCGGGGTACGCCGCGGCGGCGCGCGCGCCCTGGTCACGGCGCTGCTGGTGCTGTCCGTCCTGTGTGGAGGCGGTGGGCTGGCGGCCACCGCCGGCGTCGGGTACGCCTACGGCTGGGTCACCAGTAACGAGTCCCAGACCGGGATCTACTCCGGCACCGCCACCGGCGGCGGACAGGGGCTGTGGTTGACAGTGACCAACGTCTGGGTGACGTCGCACTTCACCAGGGTGGAGGTCGCCGCCAAGAACACCCTCGGCGAGAGCGTGAACCTTCCGCTGTTCGGAAACTGCGTGTTCACCGGTGCCGACGGCCGCACCCTGGAGGCCGACCCGATGCGTACCCAGCTGGCGAGGGACGGCTGGTCGGACACGGTGCCGTCCGGCGTACCGCACCGGGGCGTGATCGTCTTCCCGGGCGGGATCGGGCCGGGCGAGGCGTCGCTGACCTTCTCCACCGTGTTCGGCACGCTTCACGGCCCCAACTCGGTCACCGTCCGGGGCATCCCGATCAGCGCGCCGGAGGGGTGAGCGAGGCGTACAGCGTGTGCGGCGTGCTCTTGGCGGGCTGGGGCGGCGGAGTGGCTGGATCGCATCACGCGTCCTCCCGTTGGGGTCGAAAGACGGCCTGCCGCCACTTGCGTTGCTCCGGCGCGCTTGGTGAGGTCAGAAGCTGTACAGACCGAAGCGGAGCACCGCGAGAACGGCCGCGATCCCACCCAGCACGAGTGGGCCGGCGAGGAGCTTGGTCTCGTTCCGCCGGAGATGGACGATGGCTGCGCCGGCCATCACGACGGCGAGCCCCGCCGCAGCCAGTGGGCTGAGTGTCTCAACGATGCCAAGCGCAGCAGGGACGATCAGGCCGAGCGCCCCGAGGACCTCGACGGCGCCAATGAGCTTGACCTGGGCGGTGGAGAAATCTTCGGCCCACGTGAAGCCCCACGCGATGATCGTCTCGCGCGACAGGGAGAGCTTCGTGGCGCCGGAGCCGAGGAAGACGACAGCGAGAGTGGAGGCGGCGATCCAGAGGGCGACGTTCATGATGCCTCCTTCATTTGTGATGTCGGTGATGGGATCCACCTCGCGGAACGCGTCACGAGGCGGCCCTGCGGGTTCGAAGAGGGGCCGCAGCAGCGGTGCGGTGTGCTGCGGCGCGTTGCGCAGCCGGGCAAGCAGCAAGGCCTCGGCGAGTTCCTCCAGCGTCGCGGCGATGACGTCCAGGTCCGCCCGCTGCAAGGACGGGGCTCTGCGGGCCAGCCGCCGCATCTCGGCTTCGATGACGGTGCGGCTGTGGTGGTGTACCTGGACGACGAGATCCGACGGGGGATCGTCCGGGTGCCGGGCGGCAGGTCGGGCGGGGCACGGTGGATCAGTGGCCATGGCGTGGCCTCCCGCCCGCTTCGACCGTGCCGGTGGCGTGCGAGCCGCCGAATGGCGTGGTGACACCGTCATAGCGCAGGCGCAGCATCATCCCCTGATGTGCGTGGGGCAGGTTGTGGCAGTGGTTCATCCAGATCCCGGGGTTCGTGGCCTCGAACGCCACTTCCCACACCTGTCCTGGCCGGACGTCGAACGTGTCCATCCACAGTGGACTGCCGGACGGCGGCGTACCGTCCCTGGACAGGATCAGCACGGGATGGCCGTGCAGATGCCAGGGGTGGGTCTCCAGGCTTCGGTTGACCACGGTGAACCGGACGATGTCGCCTTCGGTGACGAGCTGATCCGGGATCGACGGGTGGCCCTGACCGTTGACCGTCTGCGCGCACGCCGGCGCACCGTCGACCATGGCCACACCACGGTCCAGGACCATCGTGAAATCCCGGTCGGGGTTGCTGACATCGAACGGCACAGCGGCCGGCTCTCCGTAGTGGAGAAGGTCGAGCTCCGGCCAGTCGGAGGTATCCGCGACGGCCGGGTCCGCGCCGGCGGCGCCATCCGGACGCAGCCGCAGGCCGCCGTCGTGATCGTTGTCGAGAACGAGCGCCACCGCCGTGTCCGGCATGGCGAAGACCAGGTCGTACCGTCCGCCCGCGGGCAGCCGAAGTCCCGCGTCACGGACCTCGCCAGGTTGGTGGAGATCCCGGCCGTCGACGGCCGCCACGCGGAAGGGCGTGCCGGCCAGCGCGAACAGGTGAGGATCGGAGTCGGTGTTGATCAACCGCAGCCGCACGGGCGTACCGGCCGGGGCGGTGTGTTCGGTACGCCCGTCCTGACCGGCGATCACCACGGTGCCGTCGAATGTGTGTACGGGCAGAGTCAGATCCAGCTGCTCTGTGGCAGCGGCTTCATCCACCCGCGGTGTGACCACGAGGGTTCCGTACAGCCCCTTGCGTACGCCGTGGTGAGAGGCCTGGTGGGTGTGGTACCAGTAGGTCCCCACCTGGTCAGCGCGAAACCGGTAGACGAATTCCGCGCCCGGCGCCACGACGTGCTGGGTCACGCCCGGCGCGCCGTCCTCGCCGCACGGCACGTCGTAGCCGTGCCAGTGCAGGGTCACCCCGTCCTGGATGTCGGTGTTGCGCAGCGTCACCTCGATCAGATCGCCGGCGGTCGCGGTGATCGCGGAACCCGGCGCCTGACCGTTGTACGTCCACACGTCGACTTCACGTCCTGACGGGAGTCGTACGGTGGCCGTCTGTGCGGTGAGGGTGTGCCGCACCCTGGCGCCGCCGGGCGCCGGTGTGCTGGCGCCTCGCAGATCGGCCACCGACACGGCCGCTCGGGAACCGGACGAGCGACCCGGACCGCCTCCGGTGGCCACGGACTCCGCGGGCGTGAACAGCAGGCCGACGCCGGTGCTCCCTGTGCCCAGCACGACCGCTCCGCCGGCCAGGCTGATGAACCGCCGGCGCGAGTACTCAGGCGGACCGTGCCGTGCCGGTGCCGGCGCCCTGTCGGTGGCATCGCTGGTGTCGGTGGCCTCCGCGTCACCGACATCTGCGGGGCCCTCGACCGGTGTCGCGACAACCATCGCGGTCAGCAGCGCGCCGACGCAGACGAACGAGATGGCGATCAGCGCGGTGCTCCAGGTCAGGGGGTACCCGGCCAGGAAGGTCACCAGGAGGCCGGCCAGCGCCGCGTAACCGGCGGTGAGCAGCGAGACCACGCTGCTTGCCGGCGTCGACTCGCTGGGAATCCGCCTCGCCGCGAGCAGCCGCGGGCCGGCGATCAGCACGGCGACCAGTCCAGCGACTCCGAGCATCGGCAGCCCCAGTAGCACCTTCTCCTGCACAAACCACCAGCCCCGAGCGGCCAGCACCGCCACGGTGATCCCCCGCGCAAGGGTCACCAGCACAGCCGCCACGAGGAGGCGGAGCGCGAGCCGGGGGCGCCGGACGGCCGCAGTGACGCCGGTCGCGAGCCATGCGGCAACGCTCAGCAGCGCGACGACATGATCCAGGAGGATCCCCTGAGCCGCCGTCATGGGGCCGCCTGAGCGGGCCGCGCTGTCGATCCGGACGCCCCGGCGCCGTCGCCCGTGCCGGCCCGCGGAGTGGGTACGGACCTGGACAGCTGTCGCGCCTGCCGGACGATCATTCCGACCACGGCCATGATGACCAGACCGTTGACCGCGTGCAGACCGAAGATGAGCTGGCCAGCCGTCGCGGCCGTGTCGCCAACCGCACTGGCGATTCCCCGGATCACACTCTGGACCACCACCAACCCGGCAACCAGAGCTGCCATCCCGATGAGTCGACCGGGCGCCCTGGCAAGCGCGGCGACCAACGTCATCAGGACCGCGAAGAGGAGGATCAGGTACCCCAACGCACGGTGCGCCTGGAAGGACTCCTCCTTCGGTGCGGTGTTGAACGCGCCGCTCGCGGCCAGGAAGAACTCTGCTGCGACAACCACCATCAGCAGGATCGCCAGTCCGGCAAAGACCTTACGCATGGGCGTACTCCTTACATGTTGGGTTCACGGAGGTGATCGTCGCGCCGGCAACGTGGGCGCGTCGTCGGCCAGCGGATGGCTGTGCGTACGCAGATCTGCGTACGCGACCCATGTCTGATCACGCCCACCGTCGTAGCCGGGTCGCACAGCTGAGCGGAGTCGGCCCCTCCGCGGGAACTCTATGATCGCGATATGCCACGTCGAGTCGCGTCGTTCCGCCTGCCCGTCCAGGCGCAGGACGTGTTGCTCGCGCTCTTCATCACCGTGATGCAGGTGCAGGGCACGATGTCCCGGGTATCCGCCGAGGGAGAGGTGGGCCGGCCACTCGCCGACCTCGGATACCTGGGGTACGGACTGCTGATCCTGGGCGGCGTGATCCTTGCCGTACGCCGCCGGTGGCCGGTGCCGGTGTTCGTCACGGCCGCACTCACCAGCCTGGTCTACTTCAGCCTCGACTTCCCGGACGGGCCTGGCTGGCTCGGGCTCTTCGTCGCCCTGTACACGCTGACCGCCCACGGCGACGGGCGCCGGTCGCTGGTGATAGCCGGCGTGGGTATCGCGGTGCTGGCCGTCGTCTGGCTGGTCGTGGCGGCCGACATCGAACCGCGGGCCGCGATCGGATGGGTGTTCTTCCGGATCGGGGCGTCCGTGATGAGCGCGGCCCTCGGCGAGTCGGTGCGATCCCGGCGGTTCATCGCGGCCGAAGCACAGGAGCGTGCCGAGCGGGCGGAACGTACCCGGGAGGAGGAAGCACGTACCCGCGTCGACGCCGAGCGGCTCCGGATCGCGCGTGAAGTCCACGACACCGTCGCTCACGCCATCGCGATCATCAACGTCCAGGCCGGTGTCACCGCGCACGTGCTCGACAAGCGGCCGGAACGGGCGCGCGAAACGCTGGTGGCCATCGAGCAGACGAGCTCCCGGGCGCTACGGGAGATGCGGGCCATCCTCGGGGTGCTTCGTGATTCCGACGACGGGCGAGCGCCGCACCCCGGCCTGGAGCAGATCGACGAGCTCACCGCGAAGGCGCGCGATGCCGGACTCGACATCAAGCTCGAGGCGACATCGCCCACGGCGCCACCGCCGAGCGCGGTGGGCAGCGCCGCGTACCGGATCCTGCAGGAGTCGATCACCAACGTGATCCGTCACGTCGGCCCGACCCGGGTGACGGTGGCACTGGACTACGGAGTCGATGCCCTGGAGGTACGCGTGATCGACGAAGGCCGCCGGCACGACCCGCCGGGTCCGCACATACCAGCCAGGCATCCGACCGGCGACAGCACGGACGGCTCGCCCGAGCCGGGCCGCGGGATCCTCGGAATGCGCGAGCGCTGTCAGCTCCTGGGCGGAGAACTGACCGCCGGGTCGCGGCCGAGCGGCGGGTTCGAAGTCAGGGCAAGGCTGCCCCTGACGCCGACCGGAACGGCGCACCCGTGAGCGCGGCAGCAGCGGCGTCGCGTGACGGCGCTCCGATCAAGGTCCTGCTCGCCGACGACGAGGGGCTCGTGCGGTCCGGCTTCAAGGTTCTGCTCGATCTCGAAGACGACATCACGGTGGTGGGGGAAGCCACCAACGGCTCCGAGGCCGTGGAACGGACCCGCGCCACCCGACCCGACGTCGTGCTCATGGACATCCGCATGCCGAAGCTGGACGGGATCCAGGCCACCAGCGAGATCGTCAAGACGTCGGGGCTTCAGCAGGTCCGGGTCCTGATCCTCACCACCTACGACACCGATGCGTACGTCTTCGACGCGCTGCAGGCCGGCGCTAGCGGCTTCCTACTCAAAGACGCCGGACCGGCCGAGCTCCTTCACGCCATCCGAGTCGTCGCCGCCGGAGACGCCTTGCTCGCGCCGCGTATCACCCGGCGCCTCATCGCCCAGTTCACCGCCGAGCGGGTCGCCACCCAGGAAGGGACGGACCGGCTGGCCGTGCTCACGCAGCGCGAGCGGGAAGTGCTAGCCCCAAAGCCGGATAGTTAACGAAATGTGGATGTTGTCAAGGGTCTGGTGGTGCGAGGACTTCGATGCTGATGGTGGTTTTGTAGCTGGGGCCGCGGATTCGGGTGCCTTTCGCGACGAATT
>JBOGDG010000210.1:0-5980 GCA_050701655.1 Micromonosporaceae bacterium | reverse complement strand
GCCGGGCTCCTCCCGGCGCGGCATCGGCCGCCCGGGACGGGCTCCCGGGCCCTCTTCCTCTAGCGCCGTGAGCTGCCGCTCGAGCCGGTCGAGATACACGTCGACCTGCCACTCGTCGTAGCCACCGAACCGGACGCGGAAGACGACGTCGTGGACCTCCTGCGCGGTCACCGGCTCGCCGCTGGGGTTACCGGCGAGGGTCTCCTCGGCACGGCCCAGGAAGTCGTCCACCTCGTCGGCTTTATACCCGCGGCGCAGTGCCCTGCGCCGGAACCGCTGACCCTGAGTCGTCACTCACCCACCTCCGCTGCCGCGAGCTGTCCACACGCGCCGTCGATCTCTCTGCCCCGCGTATCTCGTACCGTGGTCGGAACCCCGGCTTCACGCAACAGCCGGACGAACTCCCGCTCCACCGACTTCGGACTGGCGTCCCATCGGCTGCCCGGAGTCGGGTTGAGCGGAATGAGGTTAACGTGTGCGAGCCGACCGGACAGTAGCCGGCCAAGGAGTTTCGCACGCCAGGGTTGATCGTTCACGTCCCTGATCATTGCGTACTCGATCGAGACCCGCCGTCCCGTGGCCGCGGCGTACTCCCACGCCGTACCAAGGACTTCGGCTACCTTCCACCGGTTGTTGACCGGCACCAGCTCGTCGCGCAACTCGTCGTCGGGGGCGTGCAGCGACAGCGCCAAAGTCACCTGCGGCTTCTCCTCGATGAGCCGCCGCATCGCCGGCACCAGGCCGACGGTGGAGACCGTCACGTGGCGCTGCGAGAGGCCGAGCCCCTCCGGCACCGGGTCGGTGATCCGGTGTACCGCCGCCATCAGGCGGGCGTAGTTGGCCAACGGTTCACCCATTCCCATGAAGACGACATGCGAGAGCCTGCCGGCGCCGCCGGAGACTTCGCCGTCAGCGACGGTACGCGCCGCCGCCACTACCTGCTCGACGATCTCGGCGGTGGAAAGGTTACGGGTCAAACCGGCCTGACCGGTAGCGCAGAACGGACACGCCATGCCACACCCGGCCTGAGAGGACACACAGACCGTCACCCGGTCCCGATATCCCATCAGTACGCTCTCCACCAGCGAGCCGTCGTGCAGCCGCCACAACGTCTTGCGGGTCTCGCCCCGATCACAGGTCTGGGTACGCGCCGCGGACAGCAACCCGGGGAACAGCGCGTCGGCCAGCTTCTCCCGGGTACCGGCGGACAGGTCGGTGAGCCCCTGGTCGGAGTCGATCCGGGCCAGCCGGCCGAAGTAGTGCCGGGAGAGCTGCGTCGCCCGGTACGGCTTCTCCCCCAGCTCGGCGACAGCGTCACGGCGCGCCGCGAGATCGAGATCGGCGAGATGCCGTGGCGGCAGCGCGGCCCGTCGACCGGGGCGTACGGGGGCGAGGAGTGGCAACGTCTTCATGGCGTGTCCAAGTCTCGCACGTTCCCCGTGGTCACTTCGCGGCCCGTACCGCCGGTGCCGGAGTACACCCGGTTCATCCGGTCGGCGGCGCGAACAGCACCAGTAACAGGTACGCCACCGGAGCGGCCAGCAGCAGCGAGTCGAGCCGGTCCATCAGCCCGCCGTGTCCGGGCAGCAGCTGGCCCATGTCCTTGATACCGAGATCGCGTTTCATCAGCGACTCCGACAGATCGCCCAGCGTCGCCGCGAACGCGATCGCCACCCCGAAGATCGCGCCCTGCCACCACGGCTGGCCGAACATCAGCACCAGCATCACCGCGCCGCCCGCCGCGCTGGCCGTCAGCGAACCGGCAAAACCCTCCCACGACTTCTTGGGACTGACCGTGGGCGCCATCGGGTGACGTCCCAGAGAGACGCCGGTGGCGTACCCCCCGACGTCGGAGAGCACCACTGTCGCGATCATGATCGTCACCCGCAGCGCCCCGTCTTCGGGCTGCACCAGCAGCACCGCGAACCCCGCCAGGAACGGCACGTACGCCGCGATCAGCGTGGCGGCGGTGAAGTCCCGCTGGTAACCCACCGGCCCGTCGGAGAGCCGCCACACCAGCACCGACACCACGGTCAGCACCAGTCCGAGCACCATCGCCTCGATGCCGGCGAACCATGCCAGCACCATGATCGCGGCGCCGCCGATCAGCAGCGGGGGCAGCGGCGGGCGCGCCTCGACCGGCTCGACCGCGCGTACCATCTCCCAGATTCCGAGCAGGATCGCCGCGGTCGCGAGCACCACGAAAGCCGGTCGCCAGAAGAACAGCGACCCGATCACCAGCGCGCCGAGCGTCACCCCGACCATGATCGCCATCGGAAGGTTGCGCCCCGCCCGGCTCGGCTCCGGCGACGGATCAACCGGCGGGTACGCCTCCTGCTGCTGGTACGCCTCCTGCTGGTGCCGATACGGATCCTGCTGCTGGTACGGATCCTGCCGCGGGTACTGCCCCGGCTGGCCTACGGGCGGGGTGGGCGCCTGATAACCCCGCGGGTCGCCCTGGGACGGGTCGTAGTGCTGGGGCGCGCGGTAGCCCTGCGGCTCGGTCCGGGGCTCGTTCCACGGCTCGGGGTGGTCGGGCACATCGCCGTGGCGCGGGCCGTAGCCGGTGGGGGGTGGGCCGTAGCCGGTAGGGAGCGGGCCAGCGGTCGGATTGCCAACCTGCGACGGATAGTCCCACGACGACTCGGGCGCGACATCCGTGGGGCGCGCCCGATACTCGGGACCGGACTGCTGCGGGTCGAACCAACCCCCACCAGAGCTCGGCGTATGGAGGGCCGGCATCAGACCTCGAGCAGCTCGGCTTCCTTGTGCTTGAGGATCTCGTCGACATGCGCCACGTACCGGTGGGTGATGTCTTCGAGCTCCTTCTCGGCGCGGCGTACCTCGTCCTCGCCGGCCTCGCCGTCCTTCTGGACGCGGTGCAGCTCCTCCATCGCCTTGCGGCGGATGTTACGTACGGCGACCTTCGCCTCTTCGGCCTTGTGCCGGGCCACTTTGATCATCTCGTGCCGCCGCTCCTCGGTCATCTGCGGCAGCACGATACGGATCACGGTGCCCTCGTTGTTCGGGTTGACACCGAGATCGGAGTCGCGGATCGCCTTCTCCATGGCACGGATCTGCGAGGCGTCGTACGGCTTGATCATCGCCATCCGGGGCTCCGGGACCGCGATCGACGCCAGCTGTGGCAACGGCGTGGGCGTGCCGTAGTAGTCGACCGAGATCCGCCCGAACATGGCGGGATTAGCACGACCGGTACGGATCGTCGAGAAGTCCTCCTTGGCGTGCTCGATCGCCTTCTCCATCTTCTCCTCGGCTTCGAGGAGTGTGTCGTCGATCACGTCTGTCGTCGCCTCCTTCGGCTACGGCGGTGCCGGAGCTGTCAGCTACTGGAGCCGTCAGCCGCGGTGATGAGTGTCCCGATCTTCTCACCTGTGAGCGCGCGCAGGATCGTGTCGTCCCCGTCGGCACCGAACACCAGCATCGGAAGCCGGTTCTCCATACACAGGCTGAAGGCGGCCGCGTCGACCACCCGCAGCCCGCGCTGCAGCGCCTCCTGGAACGTGATCCGCTCCAACCGCTGCGCCGTCGGGTCGGTACGCGGATCGGCGGTGTAGACCGCGTCCACGCCGTTCTTGGCCATCAGCACCACGTCGGCCTTGATCTCCAGCGCCCGCTGCGCGGAGACCGTGTCGGTGGAGAAGTACGGCATCCCGGCGCCGGCCCCGAAGATCACCACGCGACCCTTGTCGAGGTGCCGCATCGCGCGCCGCGGGATGTACGGCTCGGCGACCTGGCCCATCGTGATGGCGGTCTGCACCCGGGTGTCGACTCCCTCCTTCTCCAGGAAGTCCTGCAGCGCGAGGCAGTTCATCACGGTGCCGAGCATGCCCATGTAGTCGGCTCGGGCCCGCTCCATGCCGCGGCGTTGCAGCTCGGCGCCCCGGAAGAAGTTGCCGCCACCGGTCACCGCCGCCACTTGTACGCCGGCGGACGCGGCTGCGGCGATCTGGCGCGCCATCAGCTGCACCACGTCGGGGTCGACCCCGACCTTGCCGCCGCCGAACATCTCGCCGGAGAGCTTCAACACCACTCGCCGGTAAGGCAACTGCTCCCGATTCGTCATCACCACTCCTGAGTCACCTCGGGCGCCGCCGGCGCCAACAGTGCTCGTAGATCCGGCTTCCTCGGCGCGGGATGCGATAAGGAGGCCGCCGGTATGTATACCCTCACTGACGGCCTCCTCATCATCGGCTTATTCAGTACGTGCCCGGGCGTACGCCCTCAGGCCTGGCCCACCTCGAAGCGCGCGAACCGGGTGACGGTGACGCCGTCGGCGTCGAGCACCTGCTTGACGGTCTTCTTGGACTCGGTCACCGAGGCCTGCTCGGTGAGTACGAAGTCCTTGAAGAAGGCGTTCACCCGGCCGTCGACGATCTTGCTGATCGCCTGCTCCGGCTTGCCCTCCTCGCGGGCGGTCTGCTCGGCGATGCGGCGCTCGCTCTCGACCACGTCGGCGGGCACCTCGTCGCGGGTGACGTACCGCGGGCGCATCGCCGCGATCTGCATTCCGACCGCGCGGGCGGCCCCGGCGTTGTCACCGGTGAACTGCACCAGCACCCCCACCTGCGGCGGCAGGTCCGGGCTCTTGCGGTGCATGTAGACCGCGGCCGGCTCGTCCAGTACGGCGACCCGGTTGACCACCAGCTTCTCGCCGATCTTGGCGGCCTCCTCGTCGACCAGCTGCTGGACGGTACGCCCGTCGAAGTCGCTGGTCAGGAAGGTCTCGACGTCCGCCGGCCGGGTCGCCGCCACCCGCTCGACCAGCGCCTGGGCCAGCTCGATGAAGGCGCCGTTCTTGGCGACGAAGTCGGTCTCGCAGTTGAGCTCCAGCAGCGCGCTGCCGGACTGGGCGATCAGCCCGTTGGCGGCGGTACGCCCGGCACGCTTGCCGACGTCCTTGGCGCCCTTGATGCGCAGAATCTCGACCGCCTTGTCGAAGTCACCCTCGGCTTCGGTGAGGGCCTTCTTGCAGTCCATCATCCCGGCGCCGGTGAGGTCGCGGACCTTCTTGACGTCCGCGGCAGTGAAGTCAGCCATGCTTCTCTTTCGTTCGCAGCTTGTCAGTATCGGTTCGTGGATCAGGCTTCGGTGACTGCGGCGGCCTCGGCCGTGGGCGCCTCAGGGGCAGCCGCGGGGGCCTCGGCAGCGGCCTCGGCGGGCTTCTCCGCCTGGGCCTTGTCCTCCAGCAACTCCCGCTCCCACTCCGCGAGCGGCTCGTCTGCGCCCACCTGACCCGGCTGCGGCTTCTCCTCGCCACTGACCGCGGCACCGGCACGCGCGATCAAGCCGTCGGCCACCGCCGCGGCGATCACCCTGGTGAGCAGCGCCGCGGAACGGATCGCGTCGTCGTTGCCCGGGATCGGGAAGTCGACCTCGTCCGGGTCACAGTTGGTGTCCAGGATCGCCACCACCGGCAGGCCCAGCTTGCGCGCCTCGTCGACGGCGATGTGCTCCTTCTTGGTGTCGACGATCCACACCGCCGACGGCAGCTTCGACATGTCCCGCAGCCCACCCAGGGTGCGCTCCAGCTTCACCTTCTCGCGGTGCAGCGAGAGCCGCTCCTTCTTGGTCAGCCCCTGGTCGCCACCGGTCTGCTCCATCGCCTCCAACTCCTTGAGGCGCTGCAGCCGCTTGTAGACCGTCTGGAAGTTGGTGAGCATGCCGCCCAGCCAGCGGTGGTTGATGTACGGCATCCCGACCCGCGCCGCCTGCTCGGCGATCGCTTCCTGGGCCTGCTTCTTCGTTCCGACGAAGAGGATCGCGCCGCCCTCGGCGACGGTGTTCTTCACGAAGTCGTACGCCTTCGCGATGTAGTCCAGCGTCTGCCGCAGGTCGATGATGTAGATGCCGTTGCGCTCGGTGAAGATGTAGCGCTTCATCTTCGGGTTCCAGCGACGGGTCTGGTGTCCGAAGTGCACGCCGCTCTCGAGGAGCTGGCGCATGGTGACCACTGCCATGG
>JBOGDG010000209.1:0-6002 GCA_050701655.1 Micromonosporaceae bacterium | reverse complement strand
GGCGCCCTGACCTCACGGGTCACCAGCGACATCGACCAGATCAGCCAGTTCCTGCAGTTCGGCGGCGTGATCCTGCTGGTCAGCATGGGTCAGCTGTTCGTGGCGACGGTGATCATGGCGTGGTATTCGTGGCAGCTCACCCTCGTGGTGTACGCCGCGTTCGCGCCGCTGGTGATCTTCCTGCGGTTCTTCCAGCGCCGGCTCGCCGCCGCGTACGGGGTGGTGCGGGAACGCATCGGCGTGCTGCTGTCGGCGATCGCGGAGAGCGTGGTCGGGGCGGCGGTGATCCGGGCGTACGGGGTGCAGCGGCGTACCGAGCGGCGGCTCGATGAGTCGATCGAGTCGTACCGCAAGGCGCAGTTCACCGCGCTGCGGCGCAGCGTCTACCCGTTCTCGCTGGGCGAGCTGACCGCCGGGCTGGCCAACGTCTCAGTGGTCATCGTCGGGGTGCTGCTCGGGGTGGACGGCCAGATCACCGTCGGTGAGCTGACCGCGTTCCTGTTCCTGGTGGTGCTGTTCGTGCAGCCGGTGCAGATCGCCACCGAGGTGCTCAACGAGGCACAGAACGCGATCTCGGGCTGGCGCCGGGTGCTCGACGTGCTCGACACCGACCCGGATGTGTCCGACCCCGCCGAGGCCGGCCGCGAGCTGCCGCCCGGCCCGATCGGCGTCGACTTCGACGATGTCAACTTCCGCTATCCGGGCGGCCCGCTGGTGCTGGAGGACGTCACGCTGCACATCGCGCCGCAGACCCGGGTCGCGGTGGTGGGGCAGACCGGCAGCGGCAAGACCACCTTCGCGAAGCTGCTCACCCGGCTGATGGACCCCACCGGCGGGCAGGTACGGCTGGCCGGCGTACCGCTGTCGCGGGTGCGGTTCGACTCGCTGCGGCGGCGGGTGGTGATGGTGCCGCAGGACGGGTTCCTGTTCGACGCCTCGGTCGCCGACAACGTACGGTTCGCCAAGCCGGAGCTCGACGACGCCGACCTCTACCTGGCGTTCTGCGAGCTGGGGCTGACCGACTGGGTGGACGGGCTGCCGGCCGGGCTCGACACCCAGGTGGGGGAGCGCGGCGAGGCGCTGTCCGTCGGGGAGCGGCAGCTGGTCGCGCTGGCCCGAGCGTACGTCGCCGACCCCGACCTGTTGGTGCTCGACGAGGCGACCAGCGCCGTCGACCCGGCGACCGAGGTACGGCTGCAGCGTGCCCTGGACGCGGTCACCCGGGGGCGTACCACGGTCGCGATCGCGCACCGGCTCTCCACCGCGGAGTCCGCCGACGAGGTGATCGTCTTCGACGCCGGCCGGGTGGTGCAGCGCGGCCCGCACGCCGTACTCGCCGGGGAAACTGACTCCGTGTACGCCCGGCTGCACGCCTCGTGGCGTACCCAGACGCGCAGCGGGTAACACCGGCGCGCTGGCACTAACCCGGGATGGCAGCGGGCCTCCCCGGCGTGCAGGCTGTGCCGCATGACCTACCACCCTCACTACCCGCAGCAGCAGTACGCGCCCGGCTACGGACTGCGCACCAGCGCACCCTTCTCCGTGCACTTCGTGGCGTTCTTCATCTATCTCGGCGGCCTGGTCGTGCTGCTGGCGGCCGGGCTTCTCGGCGTGCTGGCGCTCGGCTCCAGCCAGCTGTCCAGCGCCGATCTGCCGCCGGAAGCGGCCCAGCTGATCCTGGGCGGTGGGCTGGTGATCGCCGTGATACTGCTGCTGATCTCGTTCCTCTACTTCCTGATCGCGCGCAAGCTGCAGAAGGGCCGGCAGTGGGCCCGGGTGCTGGTGTTGATCTTCTGCGTGCTCGGACTGCTGGGCGGAGTGCTGAACACGGTGATGGTGTTCTCGCGGCTCGACGCGGTGCCACCGTCGCTGCTCGCCAGTCTGGCCAGCGGGTTCGTGGGGCCGGTGCTGTTCCTGATCCTGCTCAACACCACAGCGGCCCGATACTGGTTCAAACACCACACGTACTGACGAACGGGCAGCGCCGACTGGGTGGTCAATCGCCGAGTTCGGTGAACAATGGGGGTAGCTACCCGGCAGCCAGTTGGCTACGAGGCAGCCGGCTAGCCACCAGGCAGCGATTCCCGATTCGGGAGGACGCGATGGCGATCGGCGTTGCCGCCAGCGCGACCCGTACCCGCGCGGCGGCCAGGCGGGGCGAGGCGCACGGGCAGGTGCACCTGTCCACCGGCCTGGTACGCGCCGAGCTGGACGCGCTGGGCATGCACTACGTGGCCGACGTACATGCCACCGCGCGCCGGCTGCTGGAGGCGTTCGGCGGGGCTCGGCGTACCGGGTTCTCGGCCGCGATCGCCGAACGGCTGATGCGCTCCCACGAGACGCTCCCGCCGAACGAACGCCCGGAGTACGCCTGCGGCTGGCGTACCGCGCTGGACGCGATCTGGCGTGGCCTGGCCGGTGACCGTACCGCCTTCGGTGCGGTGTCGCGGGCGCTCGCGGAGTTCTACCTCAGCCCGTACCACCACGACGACGGGGACGACGGGCCGTCCGACGCCTCCGACGATGGCGTGGCCGCCACCCTCTACACCGCCCAGTGCTACCTGTACGGCTGCGTCGACTTCGCGCTCTGGTCGGCCGCGTGCGGGTACGACGCGGCGGCCACCGTCGCGGCGGCCGATGTCTCTTGGGCGCACCGCCGGCCCGCCGAGGTGAACGCGCACACCTGGCAGCTGGCCCATCCAGCGCTGCAGGCCGAGCTGGAGCGCCAGCTGGAGGATCTGGAGCTGCTCGGCGCACCGCAGCCGGCGGCCGAGCTGTCCGAGATCGTGGACCGGCTGCGCGCACCGTAACTCTCAGGTCCGGCCGGGCCCACCGAGGCGCGCTGGGTTTCTCACAAACCGCTCACAAAGTCGGAGCCGCGCCGGGACTGAGATAGGGATCCGTCGTCGCGGTTCGGTAGGTTGTCTCGTCATGACCACGCCTCAATGGGACCCCACCCCGGAGCAACAGCCGCCGAGCCCGCCGGCGCCGCCCCCGGGCGCGCCGATGCCGCCGGGGCAGGGAATGCCGGTGAGCGGACACGTGATGCCCGGCCCGGACAGTGGCGCGCAGCCACCGGTGCCGGTGAGCGGGTACGTGACGCCGGGTCCGGACAGCGGACAGCAGCCGAATCTGCCGGTCCCGATGGGCGGCTACGGTCAGCCGGTCCCGTACGACGACCCGGTGATCATGACGATCGGGGACATCTCGATCACGCAGCGGCACGTGATCGTGCCGACCGGGCGGTTCCCGCTGCGCGGCACCACGTGGACCGTCCAGGATTCCACGCAGATGACCGAGAGCATTCCCGCGTACGCCATCGTGCTCACCCTGCTGACGATCTGGTTCCTCTGCATCTTCGGGCTGCTGTTCCTGTTGATCAAGCAGAAGAAGGTGAGCGGCTTCGTCAGCATCACGGTGACCGGGCCGAACCTGTTCCACTCGGTGCAGCTCCCGCCGGGGCAGCAGAACGCCGCACTCGCCGCGCACCAGGTCAACCAGGCCCGCGCGATGGCCGCCGTCGCCCCCTGAGGCCGGCCGCCGGGGCTACGACTTCGCCGACGCCGGGTCGACCGCCGGCAGCTCCATGGTGAGGTAGCGCTGAATGGTCGGGCCGACCGCTGCCGCCACGAAGTCGTGGGAGGCGCTGGCGAGCGGCTCGACCTTCAGGATGTAGCGCACCATCACCATGCCGATCATCTGTGAGGCGACCAACGGGAACCGCTGTTCCGGCTGGGTGATGACGTGGGCGCCCGCCACCCGGCGCAGGATCTGGCTGAGCAGAAACTCCCGCAGCAGTCTGCTGGACCACTCGCGGCTGACCATGGTGCGGATCATCGCCGCCGCCGGCTTCCCGGCGGGGGAGTCCCACACCTTGAGGAAGGTACGGACCAGGTGCTCGCCCAGGTGGTCGCGGTCCGCGCCGGTGAGCACCTCGGTGATCAGCTCCCCGGGATCCAACGGCGACTCCATCGCGGCCAGGAACAGCTTGTCCTTGCTGCCGAAGTAGTGGTGCACCAGGGCGGGGTCGACGCCGGCCATGGTCGCGATGCCGCGGATCGAGCTGCGGTCGAAGCCCTGCTCGGCGAAGGCGTCCCGGGCCGCCGCGAGGATCGCCTCGCGGGTGTCGGGTTTGCCGGGACGCCTTCCGGTACGGGCCATCAACGGTCGCACTCCTCAACCGGACCGTCGCCGGAGGGTGGCGGCGCCCAGCAGCAGCGCCACCACGGTCGCGCCAACGATAATCGCCACGTCGCGCCACAGCTGATCGGTGAGATCGACGTGGGACGCCACCTCCAGCAGCGCGTCGACCGCGTACGTCATCGGCAGTACGTCGCTGGCCGCCTGCAGCCAGCCCACCATCTCCTCGCGGGGCCAGATCAGACCGCAGAGCAGGATCTGCGGCGCCACCACCACCGGCATGAACTGCACCGCCTGGAACTCACTGGTGGCGAACGCGCTGGTGAACAGCCCGATCGAGGAGCCCAGCACGGCGGAGGCGATCGCGATCCCCATCACCGCGCGGAGGCTGCCCTCGGTGTCGAGGTCCAGCAGGTAGTACGCCACCGTGGAGGCGATCGCCGCCTGCAGCGCGGCCAGGATCGCGAACGCGAGGCCGTACCCCAGTAGCAGGTCGAGCTTGTGCACAGGAGTGGTGAGCAGCCGCTCCAGGGTGCCGCTGGTGCGTTCCCGCAGCATCGCGATGCTGGTCACCAGGAACATCGAGATGATCGGGAAGATCCCCAGCATCATCAGCCCGATCCGGTCGAAGATCGCCGGCTGCGAGTCGAAGACGAAGTAGAGCAGCGCGATCAGCAGGCTGGGCACCACCAGGATCAGCGCGAGCGTACGACGGTCGTGCCGGATCTGGTTGAGCACCCGGCCGGTGGTACGCAAAGTCATCAGCAACGACATCAGGCTATTCCCGCCTCTTCGAGCTCCTGCTGGGCGAGCACCAGCCGGAGGAACGCTTCGTCCAGGTCATCGGTGCCGGTCTGGCCGCGCAGCGCGTCGGGGGTCTCGTCGGCGAGGATCCGCCCTTCCCGCAGCAGCAGTAGCTGGTCGGAGCGGTTCGCCTCATCCATCACGTGACTGGAGACCAGCAGCGTGGTACCGGCGTTGGCCAGAGCGTGGAACTGCTGCCACAGATCGTGGCGCAGCACCGGGTCCTGACCGACGGTCGGCTCGTCGAGCACCAGCACCTCCGGCTCGGCGAGCAGCGCGCAGGCCAGCGAGGCGCGGGCGAGCTGGCCACCGGAGAGGGTGGCGGTCAGCTGTCCGGCGGCCTCGGCGAGCCCGACGTCGATGATCGCCTGGTCGGCGGCGCGCTTGCCGGTGCCGTACAACGCGGCGAAGTAGCGCGCGTTCTCGCGCACCGTCAGATCCGGGTAGACCGAGGGTGACTGGGTGGTGTAGCCGACCCGCCGCCGCAGCGTGGCGGACCCTGCGGGCAGGCCGAGCACGGTGACTTTGCCGGACTTGACCTTCTGTACGCCGACGACGGCCCGCATCAGCGTGGTCTTCCCGCCGCCGCTGGGGCCCAGCAGCCCGGTCACCTTTCCGGTGGTGATGCCGCAGCTGATGCCGTGCAGCACCCGCTTGCCGCCGCGGTGGACGACCAGGTCGTCCACCTCGATCGCGTGGGCCATGACGCCTCCCGAAGTAATTCAGTGCTGTTGAAATCAACGCTAGATGAATTATGTCGGCGGCACAAGCACCCGTTCGGCCCGAACGCCCACCCGCGAGGCCGGCACCCGCCGCCGGTACGGGACAATCGGACGGTGACCGGATCCGTACCGACCTCTGCACTCGCCCCCGAGATCGCCGCGCGGCTGAAACGAGACGCCAGCGGCCTGGTGGCGGCGGTGGTCCAGCAGCACGACACCGGCGAGGTGCTGATGGTCGGCTGGATGGACGACGAGGCGCTGCACCGTACGCTCACCACCGGCCGGGCCACGTACTGGTCGCGCAGCCGGCAGGCGTACTGGGTGAAGGGGGAGACC